>MWEH01000134.1 GCA_002070965.1 Firmicutes bacterium ADurb.Bin080
TTCCCCATCGTTAAACGCAAAGACGAAAAGGAATTTGGCGAATACCGCACCAAAATCCGTATCCTGGAAATATACGACCAAATGACTCATTGCCTTGCCACCAACACAGAATATCGCTCCGCCCTCAATCCCCTTCCAGGACCTCCCTGCGATGCAGACGGCAACTTCATTCCCGTAGAGCAGTGGGACAAGAACAACTTGCCGAAGCACATACATCCGGAAATAGCAAAGTATATAATATGAGTTTCATTTTTCGTGTTTATTTTACAACATTATTCTGGCAAATAGATTGTTTATTTTCAAGAGATTTGAACAATATTGAAAAGGATGAGTATAATGATGAGTGATTTAACAACACCGAGGGTTCAGGAGGCGTATCGTCAAATATACGAGATAATTAGAGACAAGTATCTTATACCCATTGATGACTATGTGTATCAAAATCAATTGGACTTAGCCACAGTAACAGGTTTCTTGCTAGAACCAGATACAATAATTGTGTATATTGGAAGAACGCACATAGCTATAGAGTTTATGGGGCCTGAAAGAATAAAAGAATTACATCCGAGTGCTCCTGTAGATTTTCGTTTCAAGGACTTAACCTCACCTGACATGAATTTTATGGAGGAGATCATCGGTTTTGCTTTCGATGGCACAGTTGATTTTGATTTTGAGTTACCTTGTTTCTGTGAAGATTTGGTATTGCCAACTAATAAGGGCCACGATAAACTAGAAGAATTGGGATGGAATTTTGCCGCTCAAAGTATGGTCATTGGGTTTAATATCCGCGCTCTGAGTGTTCCCGAAAACAATCATGTCAGACTCATTAATTCCTTTTTCTTTGATTCCAATGATAATGGACTGATAACACGACATATTAAATGGATTGATTTTATCCCTCTTAACATTATCAAGGATGATGATGAAGTAAAAGAATTAGCTATTCATTTTGAAATCTATCGTGATGAATTGATAGAAAACGATGCCAATTATATCTACCCAATGCCAGATAAGGAGGATTATAAGTATGCTAAACTTCCTATTATTAATAGATTCATTGAACTAGCTGGTAACAAAGAAACATCAGAGCCAACAATCACGAAATTTTTATCGTTGGTAGAAAATCAGTTTATCTTATCAATGGCATTCCTAGCCAGATCGGTGCATTATCAATTATCTTGTGAATGGCAAAGTGAGGAAAAGAAAGCTCTTGAACCAGACTTCTTTGTTGTTCATACTAATGGATATGCAGATATCGTTGAGTTCAAATTGCCAGATTTAAAATCTAGCCCAATAACTGGACGAGCAAATAGAGAAACATTTTCTGCAGAAATTAATTCATACATATCTCAAACGAGAGTTTACAGTAGTTACTTTGATGATCCTAACAACAGAAATTGGTTTGAAGGAAAATACGGCTTTAAAGTTCATCATCCCAAAAGGATCTTAGTTGTGGGGAGAAGAAGCGACTTTAGTAATGAAGAGTGGCGAGAAATAGTATCAGATTATAGGGATATTGAGATTATAACATATGATGACTTAGTAAGTGGAATTACCGCACAGTTCTACATGTAATACACAAGCGAGAAATAGCCAAATATCAGAAGTTGGCAAAGTCTTTGAGATGCCAGTCAATACTGATTAAGGATAAGTTATGGCAGTATTAATCGAAGCAATCTCAGTGCTTGTAAAGCACAAGCGATAATTAGCATTCCCATATTTTTTCACCGGAGCATTATTTTCATTTGATGCTGGTCAATACATTCTGCTAACCTTATATAGGATTTATATTTACAAGCCACAAATACTTATTATCTTGTTCCATTTTTTACAAAAGAAGGAGTAAGAAAGGGGACAACACAAGCACAGCATTGAAATGGGTTGCCGAATTCCGATTCGGCAAATGCCCACAGGCATACTTTTTACTCAAAGGTCTCCGACATTATTGGCAAAGAAAGAGTTTGCCAACCCATTTTTTGCCTATCTTGATTTATTACATTACTAAATAAACTTTGCCTAACTACCTGTTGCCTGGTCATTTCTTTAACGACTCTTTAACGACTCTTTAACAATGCTTTAACTTTGTTAAGGAATCGTTAAAGAAGTGTTAATGCAGTATAAAAGATTCAACTTAGCAGGAAATAAAATACAGCAAAAAAAAACAGGTAAAAGTAATATTATGAAAGTTTCAGTAAAAGAAAGGAAAAGAGATTTGATACTATTCTCATATAGAATAAATACTTTAATATAAGGTTGAGGTGGTGAGATGGGATGAGATGATTCGGGTTTCTTTTGTCCACGAATTTTAACAAATTGTCACAAAAAGAGGTGGTGAGATGGTGAGATGGATGAGTAGGTTTAGAGGTCTTTAAAACTCCAAAGAGGCAACACTATGATAGCGATGAGGGCATACGCTTTCAGGATTAAATGTTAAGTGGTTTGAATTATGTTAATAATTTATCACTTGACAAAATTAAAAGCTTGATTATATTAACCTATAGTTAATAAGACAAGGAGGCAAAAATGAATGTCGGAGAAAAAATAAAAGAGTATAGAAAGCGACTAAACATTTCTGGTAAAGAACTTGCCCAGAAATTGGGCGTCACACCTGCTCTTATATCCTATTATGAACAGGGCAAAAGACAAGTTCCTTTGAAGACATTAATGCAAATATCGGAAATTATTAGGGTTCCTCTGGAATACTTAGTTACTGATAAAGAATATATTTCATATTCTGCTTATCGTGGTAAAGGTAGAATAACAAAAGAAGAAAAGGAAGAGGTGGCATTATTCCAGGAAATAGTGGATAACTATATTAGGATAGCAAAGTTAAACAATTTTGACATCCAATACCAAGGTCCTAATGATTATCGGGGAAAAACTATCTCCGACCAAGAAATTGGCATAATTAAAGCCCAACTGGAAGTTCCGCTTATTGTGCATTATAAAAACTTAGTTGAAGCTCTTTGGCTAAAATGGAGAATTGCTGTTTTTGCTCTTCCATTTAAAAATAAAAATCTATCAGCAATCACGATAAGACGAGATGACATTTATGGTGTTTTTATTAATAAAGGGCACACAAATGAAAGAAACTTTTTTTCTTTAGCTCATGAGCTGGGACACATTTTGATGCATTTGGATACTGACGAATTTATTATTTCTCGCCTTGGCTCAAGAGACCCTAAGGAAAAAGAGGCAAATGAATTTGCTTCCAGATTTACTGTCCCTTATGCTTTGCTAATGAATAAGGTAGGGAATAATTCCTTTTCAGAAACAATAACAGCAGAAAAAATATGGGAAATGGCAAGGTATTTTAATGTTTCCTACGAATGCATTGCTTATAATCTGGTAAAGGCAAATATATTGAATTATAGCAAAGATGAAATAGCCAGATGGAAAGAACCGATTAAAGAATATGAATATAAAATAGCTATAGACGATTTTCCCGCTATTTATCGTTTACTGGTCTATCTTGCCTGGGAAAAGGGAGAAATATCTATCTCTAAAGCTGGTAATTATCTATTATCCGATATACAAACTGTCAATGATGAATTTGGTAAAATAGGTCAAATTCTTGGTGAGTTCTAAACCTGAAATGATTCTGATATTAGATAACACCGTTCTCTTAAACTGCATTGATAGATGCTCTTCTGTTGACATAACACAAAAACTTGCTGAGTATCCCTTAGAAATGGAAATTGTGGAAACTGTTTATCAAGAATACAAACAAGGAAGCAAAATATACCCGTCACGCAGTAATTTAACCCTTTTTGATAAACATATAAATACTACAATTAAAGTCGTGGATGATAGTAAATTAACTACTAATCCGGTTCATCATCTTTTGAATCTGGATAAAGGCGAATTATTTTCTGCTGTCTATCTGCTTGAAAACAGGACTGACAGAATTTTGTGCACAGACGATAAAGCTACTCATAAAGCATTGGGAAAATTCCATATTAAGTGCCTATGGACTATAAATCTTTTGCAATTGCTCTACCAAAGAAAACCTGCTTTGATAAATTATAATCAGGTTTTGGTCTGTTATAAGGAAATGATTACCAAGGGATTTTATGGTTTACCTATACAAAATATTGATATCAATGCCTATATTGACATTAAGAACTATACAACAGAAGGGAAAAATGCTTTATAAAGAATATCACCTAATTAAAAATAATGCGAAATGGGAAGTGAAAGAAGCTAATGCACAAAAAGCCCTTAAGAAGTTTGCGACAAAAAATGCTGCATTACAATTATTAAATGACACCCAAAGTGTCAGACAGCGATAATATGACAAACTGGCATAAGCCCTTATCAGGTACAGAGATGCTTGGGACTGCTTTCGGAAAGATGTCACAGTGGTTTTGGACTTCTTTGGACTGATTGCTGACACCTTTGTGTCAAATCTGGACTGATTTCAGACTGATTTCGGAACTGGCTGAATCTCAACGAAATAGACCAGTTCGAAAGACTCGCAGTGTGAGTGGAATGGTTCAACTGAGAGATTGGTGTAGAATCTGATAGGAGTCTTGAATAGCAAAGAAATTTGTCCTATCAAGTACGATTACATATCAAATCCTATATCAGTTCACGTTTGCATAATATCAAGACAGGCGATATAAGGAGTTGCATATCTCATTATCTAATTGAAGCGTAGAGTAATCATAGCTGTACCTCAGCATTAAAGCAGCAATGTAAGCCACAAAAGAAAATTTGGGATCAATGCAACAAATTCTGCCTTGATTTCTATCTGAAAGCATTTTGGTTAACAGAAATGTAAGATTTTGCTCTCAAAACATCGGAATATGATCCCTTGTATGCATATCTTACACTAAATACCAACAATTGGTTTCATTATATGCAATTATTCTATCCCTTTATACAAATCAAGGTCTTCGTTTTCTGTTCATTCTATCTAGTTCCTGTGTTATCAAAAATGCCTGCCATCTGTTATTGACTTGATCTTCATACTGATTCATCAGTTTAGCAGTTGTTTTTACTGGTGACAACAATGGTATTTTATCAGTCACAAATCCCACTAGACTTCTAAAAACGCTCCAAAACATTGAAGCAGAGATGTACTTGAGTCGGTCTTCTAGCATCGGTTTTCTCATCTCATTCTCAAGATCTTGCTTCATATCTTCAATCTCCTGCTTTGAGGCGTTCGGTGATAATTGAAGTTCAGTAATCTTAGATCGAAAGTCTATAATATACTTGTTTTCTCTGAATTGAAGAATTCCCTCATCGTACGGACCTTTTTGAGATAGGTAATTCGGAATCGACTCAATAACTAGCAGTTCAGATAGTCGCATCTGACTGAGTATTTGATCATCACTGTTTAACCATGCTTGAGTGAAGGAGTTTGTTACAAGTTCTATTTCATAAGAGTAATGAGACTTCAAGAACTCAACTACCTCAAAATCAAATATTATATTGTGGATATTGAAAGAACTAGCATAAAAATCCTGATCGCATACTTTTAAAGAATGTGTATGGTTATCTGGTCGTGCATTAGCCCATCCTACTCCTGTGGATTTTACTAAGTCCCAATAAATATTAACTTGATTTTGCAGCTTCTCACTTCTTCTATTTACATCAGGGAATTCTCCTACCACATTCTTATATCGGTCTAGATCATACCAAGAAACGATTCTGCGCAAATCCTCTTTTTTAAGATACCTTACGAAAGGCTTGTTTCTTAGATTATCTGGGCAGAGACTCTCACAAAAAAACCACATCTCGTCACACAGAATCATCGCTCCCCAAGCGCTTTCTAATATCGGGTTTGGAGATGATTTCGAATCATTAGGAGTTCTCTTTGCTTCTACGCCGTAATCATAAAAGATTGGCGACGATAAACCATAATAGGCAATTCTCATATTTTCTCCTTATCATATCTGAATCAAACCGAAAATTTAGTTCTTTCCATCCTCAGCTGCATCACCATTGTTCCTATCAGCGAGATATCATCTCCCTGCATCGAATCAACTACCTGGACCCGGTAATCGGCATTAAAGGGATGTAAAAGTACCTGCTGCCTCTGGAGATCGAACTGGATACGTTTCAGGGTGATTCCACCGTTCAATCTAACAGCACAGACGGAGTTATCCGTATTGCTCC
>MWEH01000135.1 GCA_002070965.1 Firmicutes bacterium ADurb.Bin080
GAGCTATTCATCAGAGATGTTATCATTTATCCATAAAGTTTATCAACCTGACCTAATTGATGCCGAATATCTGCCTTATCTGGAAAGCCATCTTCCTCATAAAAAAAACTTAGCTGATTACATAGAAACTGCCGATTTCCGACTGCTTAGAGCCATTTTGACCTACTATGTAAGACAAGAGAGGTTTTCCGATGGATTATGGCATGGTGCGGTTATAGATAAGACCTTTTACCGTATATTGCTAAAGCTGAATAATAACAAGACCCCTTAATGGACTAAGGATGAATATGACTGTGAAGCTTGATCCTAAAGAAGCCCTAGCTCTTGTTAGAAGTGTATATCGTTACTTCCCTCATTACTGGCAATATGAAAAATTCTTTGAAGATATTGGCATAATTGACTATGCTGATCCAAGAGATTCTACAATACAAAAAGCGTTATTATCAGAGTATACTGAAAGAACTGGAAATAATCTGTACCAGATGTTAGTGGCTATGAAGATGTATGTAACCGCATGTAATAATCCCAGTAATGCTTTAACGATAAATTACCTTGATGGTCTGATTAACAAGCACTTTCCAGGAGTTTCTGGAGATCAGATTAATATACCAGTAGAAGCTCCTAATACTGTACAAGCAGCTTGTGAAGAAGCGAACAGGCTTATCACCGAAGGTAACTATTCAAATGCTATTGATAGAGTGCATACATTCTTTCAAGGCTACCTCAGGAATAAGTGTTCTCAATGGCAAATACAATTAGAGGCTGATGCCAATATAAAAGACGCACTTCTTTCCATCATCGATAATCATCAATATTTCACCGAGATAAACAGAGAACCCGAACTAAAAAATATTCTCAAATCACTGAGCAACATGTGTGATAGGTTTGACACATTCCGCAACCACCATAGCCTTGCGCATCCGTCTGAATCTTTACTAGAAAGAAATGAAGCGAAACTGATGATAAACGTCATCAGGTCTCTTTATGAATACATTGAAGCAATAGGTGATAATCGATAATCTGGGTACTTCATACATTGACAAAGCTGAGATATAACTAAAAGGACTTGTAATGAATAATAGCAAATGCAATTTAGATCAACAACTTATGATAAATATCGGTAAAAGTATTGAGCCATGCTTTGAGTTAATTGAGAATGCTTTGTTTGCAGGAAATTATGGGAAGTTTGACTGCCAACCAAGCACTCCGATTGATGGGACATACAAAAATGAATTGAAAAAGCATTTTACAGGAACAATGAAGAATATGAGCGGGCTATACTTTTTCAGAATTAAGACAAAGAAAGTTTTTGAGAAAAACAGGTTCCTCATTAATTGGAAGAATAGAGAAAAAGACATCACTGCAACTTCTCCCATCAACACTCAACACTCTGGGAAATGCAAGGACGATGGAAAGCTTCAGCATAACGAGTTTGCATTATACGTTGGCACCGTTTTAACTGTTAGTAAAATAATAAAGGAACATTTTCGCAATGGTTCTGAAGTGCCCAAAATATCAAGTATGATGATTGCTTGTAACCAAAGTAAATCCTTGGAAAACATTGAAACAATAAGAGTCACTTATGTCTGTTTTGACTGGTTATCAGAGGGAAAAAAAGGAAATTTGTTTACATAATGTAAGCAGTTATTTTGAGTCAAAATTGAGGCAGAAGTACCAAGCTTTGATTGGTGAGTAGAGCATTTTTTTAAACTAAAAGAAGGTCAGGTATGACGGAAAGATTTGAGTACAAAGGTCGATGGTGGGTACCTGAAAACCCTGATTATGAAGTACCTGGATTAATCAAGTATTCTCCTGAAAGTGGAATAACGCTTGAACTAATCGGTCAATTCAAGCCTAACAAAGACAAGATAATGCCTGGGAATGGATCTCCAACGATTATCAATGGATATGCAAGTAATAATAAACTCTTCACATTGATTGATTGCCGTATTTCCTTTTACCAGTATAATCCAAATCTGCCGATTACAAATTATCATTGTGGCTCTATGATTTGTGGAAGCGAGTGTTTCTCCAACAAATCGGAAATACGATTCAGAGAGATCGTTGTTAGTATCCAGTTTTTGAACGATTGGGTGCAATTGAATTCAGGATTCCATGTAGAGTACCAACTCGGTAAAAGTGATTGTAAGATTGAATACAATAAACCGAAAGCTATTAGTCTTAAACTCGGGACTCATTGTGAGTTGAGTCTTATTCCTTGCGTTAGATTCCCTGTTATCATTAGTAATAACAAAGCAACTATAGAGCAGAATGTCAATTTATGCATCTCTCAAGATTATTATGTGCAATTCGGAACCTTGATCAACAAGGTTCTTTGTTTCCAACATCTACTAGTTATATTCTTACAGAGATTTCCATCTCTTTTGAAGGTGACCTTTTATAGAGACAAGAAGGTTAAAGCTCAGGACCAATACGAATATTATTTTGGGCAGAACTTTGCAGAAGACACAGATAAAAAGTTACAGTGGTTTGATATGTTGCTTGACTACCAGTACATAGAGCCAGACTTCAGCAGTATAGTAACTAAGTGGTATAGCGAATACAAAGGGTTACTAAATATTTATATACCTTACTTTCATAGTTTATCAAAAGAATTGAACCTAAATGACACTTATTTAAACATTTGTCGTGCAATTGAGGCTTTTGGTAGACATTGTTTGGTTGCCAAGTCTAAATCAAAGAAATCAAAATTGAAATTGGGCAAAGCTATAGTGTATTTATATAATCAGTATAAAGACTCAATGGATCAAGTATTATCCATAAACTATATCTTAAGATTTGCAAGGAAAGTAACTAAGTATAGGAATGATTTAACACATGCTAATCCGATTATATCGAAACAAGATAAGAACTTTAAGAAAACATATGATATGATCGAACAGCTTAGAGCGTTCCTGACTATTGCATTATTAAGATACCACGGAGTCTCATCGAACACATTGAAACATAGCCTGAACAACTCATATATTTACTCCTATCTTAGGATGAAGAAAAAGGAGAAGGAGAAGGAGAAGTCGTAGGAAAGACCACATTTCCTAATTCTAGAAGTATATAAGGCTTGTGTTTGAATTTTCTTCTTATCCGTACCCAATACGAATTTTCATAAGCGAATACAATGTTAGCACGCCTAGTATCCAACACCGGAAATTACTTCCCATCTGATCTATACATAGCATAACCTTAATGTAGTAGCCGTATGGATTCATACCAATGGATATGATCAAAGCGCGGTTTCTAAAGTTAAAACTCGTATTACTGATTCATCCTACTTTAAAATAGCCATATCATAATCTAGCGTGTGCATATATCATGTCATAATTTGCAGTTTTAGGTGATCTGATTTGCAGAAATCCTGTCACAAACTACTCAAAAGGGTCATGTAAAGGATGAGTAAGGATGTCATACGATGCGACAGTTTGTAGATTTAACTGCACAATTTACAGTTTTTTGTTTTCGCTTTGCATTTACGGAAAGGGAGAAGAGTGTCTATTATTTTTTATCACCTTTCTGCTAAAGAGGAATTTGACAGACCACTGCTTTTTCCTTGACAGCAAAAATAAGCACAGGATAAAAGGAAAATATGAATA
>MWEH01000136.1 GCA_002070965.1 Firmicutes bacterium ADurb.Bin080
ATGAGATAATTAAGTAAATAACGCAACAATTTTAAATAAAAGAAGTAAATAATTACAATCCGCCACCGACCTCAACATTATCCCCTCTTTGTACAGCGAAGGGGGGATTTTCTTTTCGCCCCGAAACATGCTACAAAGCGGAGGGAAGAAAAGAAAAAACCTTGGGACAGCGATAAGGTGAGCAGTTGAGGATGATTAAATTTAAGGTTCATCAAATATCATTGTCTTAGCTAGACGCCAAGATGAGTTGTTATTACAGAGTGACATTCATTTTGGCTCTTAAATAAGCTCCCAGGTCTAAGGGCAGTTTCCCAGTATTACTGACCACCAAATTAATCCATTGTTGTGTTCTATTCTCTATTGGTTGTTCCCAATAATGAGATAGGGTTTCTTCGTCAAATGAACGTAATAACGACTCAATTTGAGGTAATTGGAATGCCAGGTTGACTATAATTCTTGGTAACTTATCATAGAGCCTTCCATTCCAGGTAATATAACCTTGACCACCAGCAGTGAAGGCATCACGTATGTTTTTACATACAACTCCCTCTAAATTTACCAGCCAAACAGTAAGTCTATTATACTTATCCTGCCTACCGCTGAACAGCTCTGGGAAAAGGATTATCGCTTTTGATCTATACTCTTGACGCAATTCAGGTGAGACGTTATTCCAAAGCTTAATGATAAGTCCTTTCGATTTCTCACCGCTATTATCAAGCCACCAACAATCTTCTCCTGGCTCAATTGACTTTCGATAATAATCTACTATTGGCTTAAATGGATTGGATTCTTGCCGCAACTGATCATAAGGGATTTCAAGCTTATCGAAGATGGTGTTACCTTGCTCTAATTCCATATTAATTTGGTAGCGAGGAGAATGGGTTATTACTACATCAGAAAGGCAATCTTCATATGGTCTACATTTAAACATTATTGGTTCTACCATTTTACCAAAAAGCAAATAGATTCTCTCTATCCCATCTATTCGGGTTCCTTCCATGATAGAATTTCCAGTCGTGATCCAATGATTTTGTTTGGTAGTTTTTACTTCTACTCCGTAATATTTTTTGGCAATAATATCTGGAAATCTTTGTCCTGAAATTAGCTCAATAGTATTTTCGAAATCAGTCCCTCGTGCTTTTTCGGACATTATATCCACTACAGTGGATTCGAGGTCTCTGCCCAGTAATTTCAAATAGGTCTCGGGTTTTGAGTTGGCATTGGATTCGAGAATTGCTACGGTTTCATTCAATAATTTTGAAAACGCAGATTGGTCTGGTTTGGGATTGCTGGAAATAACCATGTCTGTCAGGATTTGAAATATAATGTCCAGAGTTTTTCTATTCTTTTAGCTATATGGTAGGCTAATAGAGGGGGAACAGCATTTCCTATTAACTTGTAGGCTGAAGAAGCGCTTATAAGAAACCTATTTCTGGATTTTGGAATTATAAATTGATAATCAGGAGGGAAAGATTGAATTAGCGCACATTCTCTTGGGGTAAGTCGTCTTTCTGGTAGACCAATTTCCAGCTCTTCGTTTATTTTTCCGCCATGCTCTTTGGACAAACGTCTAAACTCAATATTTCCATGGTGTTCAGCCCTAATAGTAGGACCAATACCATCTATATTCACTTCACTTTGACCTTGACAATGTTTGCCCATGTATTTGGCCTTGGAATAATACCTCTGAGAAGGGTCAACGGATTCTTCGGGCTCCTTGAGATAGCCTAAAATAGTTTTGAGAGTTACAGATGATTTTAAATGGCTGTTCTTTTTATTGAATGCATGAGTGGGTTTTGGATATGGATTATACTTATCATTTATGGTTTGCCTGGAAAGTTCTTTTAAGGATGATGGCTTAAGCGCCGATTTCTTAATCCCAATGAATATTACTCTTTCTCTGGATTGAGGGATTCCATAATCTGCAGCATGAAGTACTTGGGGATCAAGAACAATATATCCATTTTCGTCAGCACTGGCAAAATCATTCTGTATAATTGTTTTGACGTTAGAAAGATTAACAAGACCTTTAACATTTTCGGCAATAAATATTTTGGGTTTTGTTATCTCTATTACATCCCTTAGCCACATATATAACTTACCTCTGGTTTCAATTGTGGGAATTTCGTTTTTAATAATCTTTCCTTTGTGATCCTTGTGAGAATTAAAACCGCTGCGCAGCCCGGACATGCTAAAATCCTGACAAGGGAATCCCCCGGTAACAATATCTATATTACTTGGGAAAATATTAGCACCCTGTCTATGTGCCTTAACTAGATCTACAATGCTTTCGACATGATATATGCTTGCATTATGACCTCTTTTTTGAAAGTAGGATAACCATGCAGTTCTTGCCTCAACTAGTATGTCATTCGCAAAAACTGTTTGAAATTTGGTGGGTTGCAATAGCACATAATCTTCATTTACATTTGATTTGATGAAATCTGGATTAGATTCTTCATTGATCGAGTTTTTATGGACAATAAATTCTCCCTCGAAACCAATATCCATACCACCACAACCGGAGAACAATGAAAGAAGTCTTAATGGCTTTAAAGGGTTTGCATCTTCCGGTGGACCGTAATTAAAGTTTAATTGGGGTTCGGAAAAGATTAGATCAGAATCTTTATTTGGCATAGACTGGTAATAATCACAGTTTAGATTTAGATTGCATTTATTACATAATGGTTTTGAGGCTTTACAGACTAAGGCTCCATAATCGAGTATAGCCCAATTAAGTTCTTTACAGTCCTTGACATTGACAACTTCATGTGCTAATTCCTGAACGATTTTATCATTACGGATATCTTTAAACTCTCTATTTAAGAAATATCTTCTCAATACCCTGGACATGTTAACATCAATAAGGGCGGCTCTCTTGTTTAATAAGAATAACTTGTATGCATTAGAGATGTAGACTGTCGAAAGATTGCTTTCCTGTAATGAGGTTGTACTTTGAGGTAGAACACCTGAATTGGATTTGTATTCTTGGGCAATCTTATAAATACGTTTTGCTCTGTGGTTGTACAATCCAAGAGGTTTCAATAACTCTGCCAATTCATCAATTGATGCGTGGCTAAGTGACTCCCAGGTTGGGAATTGTTTAAAGAAGGTATTATAATATTTGGCTACTGATTCAGCCTTGGTTTTTTGCAAAAGGATTTCACTAAGGATTAATTCATAACTTGTGACAGCTTCATTCCTCCATGGGAATTCTCTTCCATTAACTTGAAACCAGTTTAATAGTTCTTGACGAAAAAATGGTATTTTTTTCTTATTCCACATATGGCAAAGATAGGAACTTGGCTTGGTTTAAATATGACTTATTAATCATTGCTCAATCAATTCTTTTGGAACTGATATTTTGTACTTTGATATATAAACACCCCATTTTACAATAGCCCTGTCACCGGCGCCCAATTCTATCCTGGATTGATCAACAAAGTCCAACCACTTATGATTGGCTTTGGAAGCGATAAACAGAAACAGACGTTTTACTTTTATGGAGTTGCAGCTTTCAAGCAATTCCTGCAGGGTATCTGGCCGAAGATTTACCAGACCCTCAAGTATCTGATAACATTCCATAATATCGAATCGATCAGGAGTCAGATATAAGCATTCAAGTAATGCACGTTCAGGGGATGATATTTTAAGTTTCCAAGTCTCTAGGGAATAATCAATCAAAGCAAGGTTTGAAGGTAGAAACTTACTTCTTATATGTATGATCTGGTTGCTCCACTCCTGAATGAGAAACCATTTGGGCAGTTTGACATATTGGGGTGAAAACAGATAAAGAGGCTCCTTATCCGTCCGTACGTAATGGGATAAACCCTGAAGAGATATAGATGTTAAACCACCAACATGTACCGGCAACTCTGTTTTTCTTTGTAAGGAGTTTAAAGCTCCTGTCCATCTCACCTTTTCATTTGGCCGTTTGAAAGCACCGATCCCATATGATTCAAGCCAGCCGCTTTTCAGATAGTATTGTTGCAGATCGCGTGAGATTCCGTTTCTCGCAAGCCATGATGCAAGAAGTACTGTCCCTGGGACATGGCTTGATAAAAGACGCATTAATTTTTTGTCATAATTAGTAGTCATGCTTCCCAAAATAGAAAATATTTAATGAATGACAAACTTAAAAACACAAACATTCATCAAATATTATGTACTATAGGTAGTAATACTAATAATATTGGAAAATAATTAATGATGAGAGTCTATTTTTGTCTTGTGCGAAAGACACCCAAAACTATGCTCGTATCGAGTCTATGCTGTTAAGTGCCTTGTCGGCATCATCAATGTTGTTGAAAACATGAAATGAAACCCTGATAGC
>MWEH01000137.1 GCA_002070965.1 Firmicutes bacterium ADurb.Bin080
TCCTCCTAATTACTTCCCTCTCTAACTCCCTTTCCTCTTTATGCAATTGTGTAACAAATGTATTGTAATCCTACAATAATTTTTTTTAATATAAAGGATGTTTTACTTGAATTTGTTACTGTGATAGAATTAAACAATGAAAATTATATTTTATACGTTTTACTATTTAATTCAATTCACTTGGGGGATCTTACAAAACCTAATTGGTTTGGTATATTTCTTATGGACTAAAAAAAATCGACTTGAGTTTTACAACGGGGCTTTAGTTGGATTTCATAAGCATAATTGGGGAGGAATATCACTAGGAATATTCATTATTATAAATGGTGCCAAAGATAATCAGTGGATAAGAAACACCATGATACATGAATATGGCCACACCATACAATCTCTAATCTTAGGGCCGCTATATTTATTAATTATCGGATTACCATCCTTTATATGGTGCAATTCAAAGAAATTTATAAATTATAGAAAAGAAAAAGGAATTTCATATTTTTCGTTTTATCCTGAAAGATGGGCAAATTATCTTGGACAAATTATTTCTAAGCAAAAGATTATTGAATCAGAATGATGAAAGAAAAAGTTCTAAATAAAGTTAAAAAAGCATGGGATTTATCCGCATATTCATTTGCGGATATGTTAGGTGGAGGCGTCGGACAAGTAATTTCTTTATATTATTTATCCTTTTTATTATACGTTGCAGGCCTAACTCCTATCATGGCTGGGATTGTTACGGGTATCGGGAAAATATGGGATGGAATTATTGATCCATTTATTGGAGTAATAGTAGACAAAACTAATCATAAAATCGGAAGATCAAAATTTTGGATGTTAATTTCCGTTATCCCAGTATTCATTTTTTACTTTATGCTTTGGTATTCCTTTGGAATAACAAATATTAATGAAAAGTTTATTTATTATATTTTTGCATATATATTATGGACTACTGCATTTTCGCTTGCAATTATTCCCTACGAATCTCTTCTTCCAAGAATGGTTTCAGGATATAATGAAAGAACTAACTACTCTTCTGTAAGAATGATATTTTCTGGAATATCTTGTGTTGTATCAACTTACTTGTATGAATTGCTCATCCCTGTGACTCGTGATAATCCACTTTCGTCTAATTTTACTTCAAATTTTGCTATTTTAGGGGTAGTATTGGGCGTTTTTTTTGCAGTTCCAGTATTAATTACTGCTCTAGGGACTAAAGAAACTATCAACGATGTTTCTGATAAAAACATTTCTATTAAATACATATTTTCACAATATAAAGAGGTTTTTCAGTCAAAAACATACAAAAAGTATTTTGCACTCGGGTTAGCTGGTACATTTGTCGGAAGCGCCATATCTGCAAGCATGGTTCTTTTTGTTTATTTAACTTATGGGAATATCCAAAATTATTTTTTAGGTTTCTCATTAGTCTTTTTAATCGTAAACATAAAAGGTGCTATAGAAATTATATTTTTTCTCCCAAATGTTTATATGATGAAAAAGAAAAATAAACACAGGCCATATTTAATAGACATACCCTTAATCATAGTTGCCTGCATTATTATTCTTTTTATTAACAGTAATACGCCTATATGGGTTTTATTTATTGCTGTATGCTTTCTTGGCGCAGGTGTATCTTGTTTAGGGTTTGTCCCAATGACACTTCTTCCCGACTTATCAGATGTAGATGAATTAATCCATGGGAAAAGACGGGAAGGCGTTAATGCTGGGCTAACAACACTTGGGAAACAAGTAGTTAGTGGCTTGGCGATTACTTTGTATGGATTTGTTCTAGAGGGATTTGGATTAGACACATCAAGTGCATCCCCTGAAGCAGCGACTCAATCATCTATTTGGGCCATCAAAATCATGTATTGCGTCATTCCAACGATATTCGGGCTCATAATGATACTAATTAGCAAAAATTACCCTTTAAACAAAAAAACACATGATATTATTAAAAATCTTATATCTCAAAAAAAATCGGGGCAGGATATTTTATTAACAGTTGAAGAAAAAATGGTCTGCGAAAAACTAACTGGCTTAAAATATGAAGATCTTTGGGTTAGCAAAAAGTCTTAATAACCCCTTTTTACAGAAATAACTTCAGGAAGCTCGCTTAGTTTTTTTATAATTAGTTCCAATTCAGCTATTTCTTTAATTTCTATGCCTAAACTTATTAAAGTCTTATCTTGTTGTTTCTTGTGAATTTCCAACGCGATAATAGATATCCCTCTTGCTGCTAACAACGGTATAAATGAATTAACTAAACCGGCTTTATCATAACACTCTAATTTTAAGTAAGCGGTAAATAGTGAGTTGTCTGTATTGGCCCATTTTGCGTCAAGAATCCTCTCAGGTTCCATATTTTTTGTATTTGGACAATCTGCCCGATGTATTGATATTCCTGTCCCTCTTGCTGCATATCCTATAATTAAATCTCCCGGTACAGGATTACAGCATCTACTTAGTTTGACTAAAAAACCATCGTATCCTTCAATAAGAACACTACTTGAACTCTTTCTATTGTTCTTATCTTGGTTTTGATTAATTTCATCAAGAGAAATAGGATTATTAATAGCCTGATATTTTTTATACTTATCAATTAATTTCGTTAAAAATTGATTAGCAGTAATTGAACCATAACCCACTGAGGCAAACATATCTTCTTGAGAGGAAATAGAATATCGTTCATATAAATTCTCAAGTGCTTCTTTAAGCGACATTAAATCAAAAAGGGAATACCCCCTTCTTTTTGCCTCTCTTTCAAGCATCTCGCGCCCAAGTTTGATATTATCTTCAAGAAGAATTTTTTTGAAAAAAGCCTTAATTCTTGATTTTGCTTGGGGTGTCTTAACAAACTTCAGCCAATCTCGACTAGGACCTTTAGAATTCTTCTGCGTTAATATTTCTACAACATCTCCTGTTACTAGGGTTGTGTTTAAAGGGACTAATTTGCCGTTTACTTTTGCGCCTATGCAATTATTACCTATTTCGCTATGTATTCTGTAAGCATAATCCACAGGAGTAGAATCAATAGCTAAGTCAATGACATCACCTTTAGGAGTAAAAACGTAAATTTCATGAGGAGATACATTTGTTTTCAATGCTGCCATAAATTCTTTACTATCTTTTATTTCATTCTCTGATTCGACCATTTCTTGAATCCAACCAATTTTTTTATCAAAATCAGAAAATTTTTCGTTTGCTTTCCCTTCTTTATATTTCCAATGAGCAGCAACTCCGTATTCTGCAACTTTATTCATTTCAATAGTTCTAATTTGGATTTCAAATATTTGGCCAAAATCGCTCACAACAGTTGTATGTAAAGATTGATATTTATTGGGTTTAGGCATCCCAATATAATCTTTAAACCTTCCAGGAATAGGTTTCCATAAAGAATGAATTATTCCTAATACTGTATAGCATTGACTTTCGGATTCAACTATTACACGTATCGCAATCAAATCATGAATTTGATCTAGGGATTTATTCTGATTAATCATTTTCTTATAGATACTATAGTAATGTTTTGGACGGCCTTTAATTTCTGCCGGAATTTTTAAATTAACTAATTCTTTAGTTAATCTTTCTATTATGCGGTTGACAAAAATCATGTATTCTTTTCGTTTTATATCTAGTTGAGAAGATAATTCAGTAAATTCTGTTGGATAAAGTTGCTCAAAACATAGATCTTCAAGTTCAATTTTAATCTGTGAAAAACCTAGCCTGCTTGCAATAGGAGCATAGATATCTAATGTTTCTCTTGCGATTCTCTGTCTCTTTATTTCTGGCAATACTTTAAGAGTACGCATATTATGTAATCTATCAGCTAATTTAATAAAAATAACTCTTGAATCATTTGCAACAGACATAAATAATTTTCTATAATTTTCCGTCTGTTCTTCTTCTTTCGAATTGAATTTCATTTTTGAGAGCTTTGTTACACTTTCAACTAAATTAGCGATTTCTTCACCAAACTTTTTTCTCAAAAATTCATCAGTACAATCAGTATCTTCGATCACATCATGTAATAATGCGGCAGAAATACAAATGAAATCCATACCATAATCCAATAATATGCCAGCTGCCCCTATTGGGTGGGTAATATAATCCTCCCCAGATACTCTCTTTTGTCCTTTATGGCATTCCTTAGCAAATTCTAAAGCATAAAGAATCATTTGAAATTCTTCTGGAATAAAACTGTCTTTACATTTGTTTAAAAACTCTTTTTCATTCATTTTAACTAGTCTTTCAACCTATTATATATTAATGATTCTTCCATCTTTTTAGAAGAATGGGACAATGACCACTTGAGGGTGTTCTTATCAATATTTATATAACCTAATTCTAATAAAATTAGACAGCATAATTTAAACATAAGTATACTAATGGTTAATCCCTTAGAAACTAAATAAGAAAAAATATATTCTTCACTATGAGAATCAATTATTGTTGGCAAATAGCTACTAAGAAAGGAGTATGTCATATTTAGGTGGCTTTTGTTTAAATCAATACAATATTTATTTTGGAATAAATTAATGCTGGAAATAATAGTTATATTTGAATATTTATTTAATAAATAATCAACATATTTTTTAGGGGGATTGTCAAAGATAATAATCTCAGAAAAATATCTAAAACATTCATCCCTATTGGGAGAAAACAGTATTGTATTATAAGTATTGTTAGAATTTAATTTCATGTATTTTAAAATATAATTAGGGTATTTTTCCATAGCTAATACCAAATTATTGTAATTCCAAACTAGAATAATTCTTCCAAAAAAATCATTGGGCATAAAAACATTTTTGAATATTTCCCCAGAATTTGGGGATATATATCTTACTAAATCGTTATAAACGAGTAAATTGTTTTCAAAATTATAAGATACTACCGATATATCAAAAATGTCACATGAAGCATATTCTCTATTTCTAAAACTATCCAAATTTATCGAAAACTTAACCAGTTTTTTTGTATCACTCTTGAGTAGATCTAAATAATCAATTTTATTAAAACCAATAAACTTAACATTTCTTGATAATTCATATTTAATGTGAGGATATGAATTTATAGGTAAAAATTTCAACGCATCAACAAATAATGAGAATAATGGTTTTCGATTATTCATACCATAAGGTTCTAAAAGAGAAAGTTCTTTTGCTAATTGTACACTGACATCTGATAAATCATTTAGAATAAATTGGTTGTCTTGTCTATTCTTGAAGATTTCTGGCTTGAAATTTTGATTGATATATAAATCGCATGATTCTATAAAACTATTGATATTATTAAAATCTATAGAAAGACCTGCAGCCATTTCATGCCCGCCATATTGTATCAAAAAGTGGGAATTTGCTTTAAGCATATCAAAAATATTAATACCTTTTATGCTTCTGCACGACCCTTTTACACAATCATTAATTTTTGTTAACAATATTGTGGGTTTATTAAATTCTTCAGCAATTTTAGAGGCAGCTATTCCAACAACTCCTGCTTCCCAATTACCATTAAATAAAACTATTACCCTATGTGTTGATAAATCATAATCAATCAACATATTTCTCACATTATCAATTGTAGAAATGCATAGTTCTTGTCTATACTTATTTTCAGTTTCTAAGTCATAAATAATATGATTAATCTCAGTAAAATCTTTCGATATTAATAAATTAAAAGATTTTGAGGCAGAGGTAATTCTGCCGGAAGCATTTATTCTTGGCCCAATTTTATATGCAATATCTGAAGATTTTACGATAGTGTTCTTATCCGTTTTTCTCATCACAGAGTCAATAAGTGCACTTAGCCCAGATTTCGAATTTTCATTATTTATTTTTTTTAATCCCAGAGAAACGATAATTCTATTATTCCCTAATAATGGGACTAAGTCTGACACAGTAGATACTGCGCATATATCAACATAATTCAATGCTTCTTTTTTTCCAAGCATCGCATAAATCAACATAAAAGCAACACCTGCGCCAGATAGTTCGTCATGTACATTTTGTATTTTGGGATTAATACAAATACAGTCTGGCAGAACAGTCCCTGGTTCATGGTGATCGGTAATAATTACATCAATACCAAGTTTGTTTAAATATTTGACTTCCTCTATTGATTGGATCCCACAATCAACAGTCAATATTAAGTCTGGGTGGCAAACATGCAACATCTTCTTAATTGACTCAGTCTTCAGCCCATATCCATCTTCTTCTCTATTTGGTAAAAATACTTCGGGTATAACACCAGCTTTTTCAAAAGCTAAATACAAAATTGCCGCGGCCCCGACACCATCACAATCATAATCACCATAGATTAAAATCTTAGAATTTTTTGAAAAATGTTCTTGAATCAGTAATACAGCTTCATTCATCCCTAATAATTCATATGGATCAGACAAATTTTCTTCTGAAGGATATAAAAATGAGTTTATCTCATCAAAGGAAGAATATCCTCGTTCTAATAATATAGAAGCAGTAATCTTATTCAAAGAAAATTCTTTGCTAATGTTTTCAATTAAATGATTATTATCCATAAAATTCATATAAAAAAAGCCCGATTTCCGAGCTCATTTATTATTTTTATCTCTTCTGTGCCTTCAAAGCTTTCGCCTTTTTTATCTCATTTTTTTGTTTTGCTATCATTAATAAGCCCCATATGCTCGGTGCTAAAAATAACGATGAATACAACCCGGATAATACTCCAAAAATAATCGGGAGGGCAAAATCAGATAGGGATTTAATGCCCATACAAGCCAATATACTTATTGTCAAAAGAGTTGTTACGCTAGTAAAAAGAGCTCGAGTCAAACACTGATTGACGGATGTATCGACTATTTCTCCAGGTATAAGCTTTAAATTTTGAGTACGAATAAGCTTAATATTGTCTCTGACTCTATCAAAAATCAGCAATGTATTATTGATTGAATACGCAACAATTGTAATTAATCCAGCTATTAAAGAACTATTAATCTGTATTCTGAAAATAATTACAAAAGATAACATGATAATTATATCATTTATTTGCATGCTTAATGCTGCTATTCCACTGAATAAATCAAAGCGAATTGCTGTATAAATGAGCATCAAAAGCATCGCTATTCCAACTGATAGAGCTGCTTTTTTTAACAAATCAGAACTAGCTGTGGCATTTATCATTTCTGCGTTAGCTTTTATTTGAATAGTTGGTCCATATTTTATGATAAAAGCATCCTCAACCTGTTGCTCAACGGTATTGTTTATTGCAACCATTTCTTCAGCCATTTCCGATGTATTGTAATCAATAGCGATGTTATTATCTCCAATTACTGAGTTTTGATATCTGACAATAATTGCATCTGAGCCACTGTTTTGATCTGAAGCAGCGGACAATCCATTTTGGCCAAGAATAGATGCAATTAATTCATAATTAGCCTCTCTATTATTACCTTGCATTTCAGCCCCGTTCATCTCTACTGTCAAAACTGAACCACCTTTGAAGTCAATCCCAATATTTGCAAATCCATCATATCTATTTCCGATTTGGCTATAAATAGTGCCACAGACTAACCCTACAAAAATTATAGCTAAAGGAAGAATAAACCAATATCCTGAATTCTTAAAAATTGAAAGTTTATGTTTTGTCCCAGTCAGGTTGATCAAACTATTTTGTTTTTTCATTGTTAGCCTCCTTAAAAGATAAAGCATAAAACTTCTCACTTTCGCTATTAAAGGACAGCAAAATATTTAGTAACAATTTTGTAATAATAATTGCAGTAAACATCGAGAGAATAATTCCTATAAGCAACGTGATACCAAAACTTTTTATTGAAGTTGCTCCAAAAATAATCATAACTATTGATCCAAGTATCGTTGTTACATTCCCATCAATAATTGCAGGCAAACCTTTTGAAAACCCTTTTTGTATTGAGGATGAAATGCCCTTTCCTAATCCTCCCATCCTTTTTTCTTCTTTAACTCTTTCAAAAATAATCACATTCGCATCAACAGCCATTCCAATACTTAGAATTATTCCTGCAATTGAAGGTAATGTAAGCTGGACCCAGGGAATCAAAGCAAGTAAATACATAAGTATTATCGTGTATATAAAAAGCGCAATAGTTGCTGCTATGCCCATTCCCCTGTAGTATATAATTAAAAAAATCATGATTATGAATAAACCTATTGCTCCAGCGATGATGCTATACAAAAGAGCATTTTGTCCCAAAGTTGGAGAAATAGATGCCGTGGATATTGGGGATAATTTTACAGCAAAAGTTCCGGCATTAATCTTTGTAGCCATGTCATTTGCTGTTTGATATGTGTAGTTACCTTGTATTATTGCATTACCATCCGATATAACGGAATTTACAGTTGGAGCCATAACCTCTTCACCGTTTATATTGATACTGATTGTCTTTCCAACGTTTGCTTCAGTGGCTTTAGCAAAAGCTTCCGTTCCAAGTTGATTAAACTTAAGGCTTATTACATATTGTCCCTCATACAGCATAGCTGTTGCTCTTTCAAGATGTTCACCACCTTTTATAACTACAGTTCCAGAAGAATCTTTAAATTCAAGAACCGCAGGTTCTCCAAGTAAAGAAATAAGATGCTCTGTATCCTCAATCGAAGGAACTTCAACTCTGATTTGGTTTCTTCCCTGTTTGGTTACTGTTGCCTCAGTGTATCCTTCATTAAAGAGTAAAGATTGAAGATTTGACATTGTACCTTCAAGCGCACTTTCCGTTTCCTCCTCTGATTCAAAAACTGAAATGTCTGCTTCATAAACCGCATACATTCCGCCTTCAACATCAAGGCCAAGCTTTATTGCTTTTGATACCCAAAAGAAATCATAATTTGTATTGCTAATATTAAACGAATCTTTTCCATTTAGAGGAAAGACAAATACCGCCAAAGTAGCAACAAAAATAAAAATAGCTACTGACAGTATTATGGCTGTTTTTTTGGAAAAAACATGCCATTCTTTCACTTGTTTTTCTGAGCTTTTATTTTGCACGATAAATGCCTCCGCTTGTTAATCTTATAAATTATATAGGTAATGAGATTTTTAGTCAAATAATATGTTTATTGGGTATCACTATTTCTTATAAATATATCATAGAAAAATTCTCTTTAATGAGTTTCTTGTCACTAATACTATAAATCATATTTTTCTATCGCCCATATAGCTAGACTATTTTCCAAACGTATTCTAGATAGTTCACATCCTATTTCATAATGTCCATCAATATTACCCGAAAAATTTACTGAATTAGCAACACAGCCTCCACCGCAATAATATTTTGCGAAACAATTAGAACAATGTGGTTTTGAAAATATTGTATTTTTCGAAAATATTGTTCTAATATCTAAATCCAATTCACCAATAAAAACATTGCCCAAATAATACTCTGGTTTTCCCACAAATTGGTGGCATGGATAAATCTCTCCAGTAGGACTAACAGCCAAGTACTCTACTCCTGCCCCACATCCTGTAAGTCTTTTATTTATACAAGGGCCTTTTTCAAGATCTATCATATAATGGAAAAAATTAAACCATTTTTTTGTTTTTCTTCGTTCTAAGTATTCTTCAGCAAGATTATGATACTCGTTTTTAATGCAAGAAATATCTTCCGTCTTTATACATAAATCATTTTCTTCAGGTAATACTACCGGCTCAAATGATATTTGAGAAAAACCAGCATCGTTTAAAAATAAAACATCTTTGGAGAAAAATAAGTTTTCTGAAGTATAGGTACCCCTTACATAATATTTCTTTTCTCCTCTTATATTCACAAAAGACAGAGCATTATTTAAAATATGATCATAAACAGAAACTCCGCTTCTTGTGCACCTTACTTTATCATGTGTTTCTTTTCTCCCATCAATGCTTAAGACAACATTCACCATCTCACGATTTAAAAATTCTCTGATATCTTCACTTAAATTAATACAGTTCGTCGTTAGTGTAAAATCAATTTTTTTGCTAACTTGTTCGGCTCTTCCTTTTGCATATTCGACTATTTGTTTTACAACATCAAAGTTAAGCAAAGGTTCCCCACCAAAAAAATCAACTTCCAGGTTTTTGATATTACCAGAATTCCCAATGAGGAAATCTATAGCAGCTTTTCCAACAGAAAAACTCATGTAGTCTTTTTCAGTGTTATAAGTCCCATCTTTTGCAAAACAATATTTACAAGATAAATTACAATCATGGCATATATGCAAGCATAATGCTTTGATATGGGAAAGTGATTTGTTGAAGGAAGTAATGTAAGGTTTAGTAAAAAGTAGATTATTTCTAATTAATTCTTCAAATTCTTTAACTATTTCATTTTTAGAAAAATCCGAGATTCTATCACATTTATCTATTTCCTCTACATCCATTGGAACATCATATAATTTTTTATACAATAAAAAGGCAGCTTCATCTATGTAATGTAAACTGCCACTTTCAACATCCCAAAGGAAAAATAGATCCTTATTTTTATGTTTATAAGAAAATGCGTGAACCAATTATTTATGACTTATTTTTTATTTAAATCTTCTTTTTTGAAAATTTTCTCATCTTGCACACAGGTTTGATTACCCACTGTGCAACTAGTTTTACAAGCAGATTGACAACTTGCTTGACATTCGTTACACCCAATATTATGGGTTTTTCGGAATATATTTTGATTCAATGTAGTAATGTGTTTCATAATAGCCTCCTAAACTAAGTATTATTTTATCATATTTAGCAAAATGTATCAACAATAGGCAAAAAAAAAGCCGCATAAATGCGGCTTTAACAACCGTAAATAATGATTATAATTTATTGCGAATCGCTCCTTTCACAACCATAATTAATACTGGAGCTTCATCTGTCCCTATATCTAGAGTTACTCTATCAGTATCCTTATTAATCGAAACAATTTTACCAATAATTCCGCTGGTTGTCATTACTTTGTCTCCTTCTGCAAGACTATCCATCATTGACTGATATTGTTTTTTTTGTTTCCTTTGTGGGATTATTGTCATTACTATCATAACAACAAAGAATACCCCTAAAATTACCAGAAATATCCAGTTATTTCCATCTGTTCCAAACATTTTTTATCTCCTTTATGCAATTTAGTTGATTGTATCACATGGGCCATTTTATTACAAGCAAAATCACTTTTTATATAACTAGATTCAATTTTCTACTTTTTTTTGCTTCTTTGCTAGAAGCATATTAAAAAAACGATATTTAAAGCTAGAAATGATATCTCTCGAAAAAATCTCTTTTGAAATCTAACAATCTGTCTTCCCAAATTGCTTGTTTAATTTCGTTAACAAATCTGTGCAAAAATCTAATGTTGTGAATCGAAATCAATCTTCCGCCCAGCATCTCATCTGTATTAATTAGATGTCTAATATACGCTCTTGAATAATTCTTGCATGCATAGCAGTCACAATCTTTTTCTATAGGAGAAAAGTCATCTTTATATGTAGCGTTTCTAATGGTTAAATCACCCTCTCTCGTCATAGCTGTTCCATTTCTTGCTATTCTTGTGGGCAGAACACAATCAAACATATCTATTCCCCTTACAACCCCTTCAATGATGCAATCAGCACTTCCCACTCCCATTAGATATCTAGGCATATTAGATGGATAAAACTCTTTCAAACAATCTAAAATATCGTACATAACCGATTTGTCTTCACCCACTGATAATCCCCCGATTGCAATTCCACATTTACAAAAGGGTAAAGATTTTTCAATACTTTCTATTCTTAATTCCTTAAATATGTTGCCTTGAACAATAGGAAATAATATTTGTTTGTCATCATTAGATAATTCATAACATATCTTTAACCATTTTAATGTCCTGTCTAAAGCAATTTTACTTTTTTCGAATCCAGCATCACCACTAGTACACTCATCAAAAGCCATCATTATATCACTACCTAAAATCTTTTGGATATTCATGGCATCTGCTGGTGATATATAATGTTTGCTCCCATCAAGATGACTTGAAAACAAAACTCCATCATCCGTTATTTGTCTAATTTTTGATAGAGAAAAAACCTGGAAACCGCCACTATCTGTTAAAATAGGTTTGTGCCAATTCATAAAATTATGCAGACCTTTTGCTTTATCAATAATCTCTGTCCCAGGCCTAAGATATAAGTGATATGTGTTAGATAAAATTATCTGACTACCGCATTCTGTTAACTCATCTGGAGAAAGGCCTTTAACTGTACCGTTTGTTCCTACCGGCATAAATACAGGAGTCTCAATAATTCCTGACGGAGTATAGAACCTTGATATTCTTGCTCCCGATTGTTTACAAACCTTTATTACTTCAAATCTAAACACAATTACCTCTTATTAAAAACATTGCATCTCCAAAACTAAAAAATCTGTATCTTTCACTTACAGCGATATTATACAATTCAAGCGTTTTCTCTCGACCAATAAAGGCCGAAACCAACATTAACAATGTACTTTCGGGAAGATGAAAATTTGTGATTAAAGCTTTTACAATTTTAAACTCGTAAGGCGGATAAATAAATATATCCGTCTCCCCTTCCCCGGATGAAACATGGCCGTCTGGCCTTGCAGCAGTTTCAAGCGTGCGTACTGTTGTCGTCCCAACCGCTATTATCCTGGATTTATTATCTATAGCATTATTAATAATATTAGCTGTCTCTTCTGATATTGAATAATATTCCTTATGCATCTTATGATTAAGAATATTCTCTTCCTTAACTGGTCTAAAGGTACCAAGACCTACGTGGAGTAAAATCTCAACTACTTGTATCTTTTTATCTCTGATTTTTTTTAATAACTCCTCCGTAAAGTGAAGGCCTGCAGTTGGTGCCGCAGAAGAACCATCATTTTTTGCATAGATTGTTTGGTATTTATTGGGATCATCTAAGCGGGTGGTAATGTAAGGAGGAAGCGGAGTGAAGCCCACTCTTTCCAAAATTTCTTCAAACTTTCCTACAAACATGAACTTAATAACTCTGATTCCATTATCATCGAGTAAACTTAATAATTCAAGGCTAAGTTCATCACTAATAAACAAAGACTCTCCAATTTTTAGTTTTCTTGCAGGTTTAATCAAGCATTCCCAATTGCATAAGTTTAATCTTTTTAAAAGTAATATTTCAAATTTTCTTTGATTCTTGTCGTAGCCAAATATACGAGCAGGAATTACTTTTGTATTATTGATTACTAAAACATCACTCGGACGTAAATAATCTATAATATTATAAAAAAATGAATTTTCAATCAAATCCTTATCAATGTCATAAACCAATAATCGCGAAGAATCTCTTGGATTAGCCGGAGTTTGAGCAATTAATGATTTTGGCAGATAATATGTAAAATCTGACTTATTTAAAAAATTATTCATTATTAATCCAGTTAAGTAAATCGTTGATCTTATCTTGAGGGAAAGTGTATCCAAGATGTTCATATGCTTTTCTAGTACACACTCTACCTCTTGGAGTTCTTGCAATGAAACCTAACTGAATAAGATATGGTTCATATACATCTTCGATCGTGTTTGATTCTTCGCCACATGAAGCAGCTATTGTATCTAGACCCACAGGGCCCCCTTCATACTTCAGTATAATTGTAGATAAAATTTCCCTATCCACACGGTCAAGGCCTAGAATGTCTATTCCCATCTTATTTAATCCATCTTGCGTAATACTAATATTAATTTCATCAAGATCGGCACAACTAGCAAAATCTCTAACCCTTTTTAATAAACGATTTGCAATTCTAGGGGTTCCTCTTGATCTAGAAGCAATTTCGTAAGAAGCACTTTCAGTAATTTTAATGCTGAGTATTTTTGCAGTTCTTTTTACAATCAGTACTAATTCTTCCGGATCATACATTTCTAATCTGCAAAAAACGCCAAATCTATCTCTTAATGGGGAAGAAATATTTCCTGCTTTTGTTGTAGCGCCAACTAAGGTAAATTTGTTAATATCGAGCCTTAATGGGCGAGCTGAAGGTCCTTTCCCAATAAACATGTCAAATTTAAAATCTTCCATAACAGGATATAGAGACTCCTCAACCAAATGATTTAGCCTGTGAATCTCATCGATGAACAAAACTGAATTTGGCTTCAGTGATGTTAAAAGAGCAGCTAATTCCCCACAATTTGTTAAAGATGGACCTGAAGCTATCTTGAAATCCGCGCCCATTTCGTTGGCAATAATTTTGCTCAGAGTAGTTTTCCCCAATCCTGGAGGCCCGTACAATAGAACATGATCTAAAGACTCTCCCCTTTTTTTTGCAGCATTTAAAAATGTACTGAGATTATCTTTAATTGATTTTTGCCCAATAAACTCATCAAGAGAAAAAGGTCTTAAAATATTTTCATTTTCCAAAATATCAAAATCTAATATTTCGCCCGATAGGATTCTGTTTTCGTTGTGATCTATTTCTTTCATATTTATTGATTAAGACTTTTTAATGAATTAATTACTAATTCTTCTAGAGAGTTCGAATGTTCATAAGAATTCTTAACAGCCAACACTGCTTCAGAACGAGAAATTCCCAAACCACAAAGTGCTTCTACAGCATCTGTCAAATCGGATTGATTCTCCACTGGTGAAATTAAAGAAACCAAACTATGTTGTTTTGAAATAATTTCTTTTAGCTCTAATACTAACCTTTCTGCAGTCTTTTTTCCCACACCCTTTATTTTTGAAAGAGATTTTATATCTTCAGAAACAATTGCCAACGCTAATTGGTTTAATGGCATTCCAGATAAAATAAGAATCGCTGCTTTAGGGCCAATACCCGAAATAGATATGAGGTTTAAAAACATTCTTTTTTCTTCGATGTTAAAAAAGCCAAATAATGAAATATCATCTTCTCGGACATGCAAGTGTGTAAATAATTTAATTTCATCGGTTCTTTTTTCAATTATATTTTTTGTATTTTGAGAAATGTATACAACAAAACCAACACCTTGATTCTCTAGTATTACTTGATCTTCTAATATTTCAGTGATTATTCCTTTTATAAATCCAATCATATTGTCCTTGGTCTTTAAATTTTAAAATTTCCCAAAATCTTATTAGTTTGTAAATGAGTAATTGCTACAGCAAGAGCATCCGCGGCATCATCAGGTTTAGGAATCTTATCCATTTTTAGCAGCAATTTAACCATTTCTTGAATTTGTTTTTTATCTGCACGCCCGTATCCAGTCAAAGACTGTTTTATTTGAAGTGGGGTATATTCAAATAGAGGAATCCCAAAACTTTCACATTCATACAATATTACTCCTCTAGCTTCAGCAACCATTATAGCAGTTTTTGCATTCTTCTGAAAAAATAACTCTTCCAAAGCTATTTCATCGGGACCAAAATCTCTGTATAATTCAATAATTTTTTGGCCAATGAATCTTAATCTTTCGGGAAATCGTTCAGTTTTAGGGGTAATTATTGCCCCATATGCAAGTAACTTGCACTTATCAATAGGACCTTCAATAACACCATATCCCAAAGTACCATAACCTGGATCTAAACCTAATACTTTCATTAGAAAAGTTTAACTTAATTATTAGATATAGTCAATGTATTATAAAGTCATGTGTTCAAAATATCTGAGCTTTTTAGCTTTATGTTTGTAAAAAAGTAGAAACAATTTCTGAATAATAATTTTTATATATATCTTCAGATAAATTTCTTTCATTCTGTGCCCCAATTACTGAGGTTTCATATTTTATCATGGCAGGACTATTTCCAATAATTACAATTTTATCGGCCATCAATAAAGCTTCGTTTACATCATGAGTAACCATAATAACTGTCTGTTTTTCTTCCATCCACATATTGTAAAATAATTTGATTAATCGGGCTTTAATTCCTATATCTAGTCCTCTGAATGGTTCATCCATTATGATTATGTTTGAGGGATAAAGAAAAGCTCGTGCCAGCGCCACTCTTTGACCTATACCCGTTGATAAAGTAGACGGATAATCATTAATTTTATCCAATATTTCAAGCGTTTCCAATTTCTTTGAAATTAATGTCCTTCTTTCTATTTTATCTTGAATTCTATGCTTTAATATATAATCTAGATTTTCATAAACAGTTAAATTTTTCAATAATCTCTGTTCAGAAAATACTGCAGAGAAAGTTCGAGGAATATTATCAACTATTTCACCCTGGAACTCTGTATTATGAGAAATTATATTTAATAGAGTTGTTTTCCCAACACCTGAGTCACCTAATACTATGGTAATTTTATTATCAGGTATAAATAAGTTAAAATTATTAAATATGTCAATATTCCCATATTTCTTGTTAATATTTTTTAAATACATTATTTCCACCTAATAATCATTCTTTTTATAACAACGATAACAAATTCGAGAAAATAACTTAATAGAATTGCCATAATTGTCCATCCTAGTAATTCAGCAGTATCCAAGTATACTTTAGATACTTGCATATACCTACCCATGCTTTGTGTGGTTGAGGCTAAAACTTCCGCCGCAATAATTAATTTTACATTAAATGATAAACCTGATTGGATAGTGGTTAGCGAAGAAGGCCCAACATATGGAAGGAATAAATTAAATAATTTGCGAAAAAATGGAACCCGGTAGAAATCAGACATTTCTACTATCTTTGGGTCAATTTCCTGCAAAGATGATGAGAACCCAGAATACAATATCGGAAAGGTAATAATCGCTGAGATTACCATTGGAGCGACAGCATTTTTAAACCATATTAATGATATTAATATAATGGACATTGTCGGTACAGATCTAAGCAAAACAACTAATGGGGAAAGTATTTTTTTAATTGGCTCGAAAACAAATGATATTATTGATAATGCTGAAGCTATAACAAAAGAAATACAAAAACTGATTAGTGACCTAGTTAAGGTCCCAAGAACTGCTTGCCAAAAATAACTTTTCTCGAATAAAAGAAATAGCCTCCTAAATGATTCAACCGGGGATGGTAATATCATTTCAAGATTAATAATACTAGCCGCAATATACCAAGTGGTTAAAAATATACCTAATCCAACTAAAGGCCATAATATATTTTTCAATAATACTTTTGAGGTAATATTCTTCATGAAATTCTAATCGTTCTTCTGTATAAAATTTGCTCTCTTACCCTTGATAATAGAAATCATCCGAAGGTAAACTACCTCCCACAGATATGGGATTCATTTCAAAAAGTACAGATAAGTAGCTTGTTATCGAGTTCTTCGCTTGCTCTGCACTGATGTATTCCATATTGCATCTGCTTATTAGTTCAGTATTCAAAGGAACCGGTGTTGCCCAGCCATTATCCTCTAAAGTTTCTTGGGCTAATGTTGGATTGTTATTAACCCAATCGACATTATCCATGGAGTTTTCATCAAACCAATTTAGTAAATCTTTATGCTCCGGCTGAAGGATATCTCCAATAGCAAAAAAACTTGCCTGGGGAAAACCCTCTGTCGTTTCTGTAACTTCATTCCACAAATCGTTTAAACTAAACAATTCATAACAACCAAACGAATTTATGGTCTTAGTTACTGCTGGCTCTCCTAATATTGCATATTCTACTAAACCAGAGTTCAATTTTGGTAATAATACTGATGCATCACTTTCATACTGAATTCCTATTTCATCATCGCTTGGATCATCTGTAACCCGATACATAATTTCTTTTTGATCTAAAATATATTGAAAAGTTAAATCAGGAGTAGCACCCTCTCCTATTGTATAAACAATTTTTCCCTTCAGTTGTTCTAATGATTCAACTGAACTATCCTTTCCGACAATATATAGCAATGAATTAAACACATTTGCTATCAACTTAATATCTTTTGACCCTTTTAGTCTATTGTACAAAATCGCGCCTAAATTGGTCGGAGCAATAAGAATATCAACTAAGTTGTTATTAACTGCTGCATTTATTGCAGTAGAGCCTCCAGTTATAATAGAATATGAAATATTGTATCCTTCAAACTGTGAATTCTCTTTCAGCATTTTTGCTATTGCTAAAGCAGGAGCCCCATCTGGGACAGAAATATTTATCTCTGTGATTTCACTTTGTTCTTCTTTTGGAATGCATCCTTCTAAAAGAATCAGTGGGATCGAAATTATTAATAATAATGATACAATAAAAACCAGTTTCTTCATGAATATATCTCCTTTACTCTACTTCTACGCTTGTTATTGCAGCTTTGACTGAAATATTTTTTAATCTGCCTAATTTCCCTGTCAGAGCACTAATCCTTTCATTTTCTGCTTTGATTACCACACTAATTATAAATATGTCATCTTGCATATTGGGGATACCCATTCTTCCTTGAATAATATCCGCATTTTCAGAAAGTAATTTTTGAACTTCTTCTGCCATTTTTCTATTTTGTTCAATAATAATTCCAATTACAGCAATTCTTTTCATAATTTCCCCTAAAAAAAACTTCTGGCAAAAGCCAGAAGTAATTAATATTATAATAATTACATCAAGCTTACTCGCCGAAAATCATTGATTCAGATTGATTAATAAGTTGTACTAGAAACGTTTGTTTCTCTAAAGAATATACCTTATTCCTATGAAATAGTCAACCTTTTTTCGGATTCTATTGAATAGTATCTTGCTTCCTCAGAAATTTCAATACAATACTCTTTCTTTATAGTTTGAGAAAAAATCTTTCCTAAATCAGTGTTAACAAGAAATATGCCATCTAAATATGAATAATCAATTATTTTTGCAATCAACCCTTTATTATCAACACATTCCTTTATAGAATAAGAGACAATATAATCATTTATAGAATCAATGTCAAAAAAAGTTTGAAGAGGATAAGGTATTTCTTTTTTCAATCTAAATGTCCTGTTTGGATTGAATAATTTATCAACATATAAATTTACTGGATTATGGAGAAAATCATTCCAAGAACCCTGCTGCTCTAAACTTCCATATCTAAGAACTATAACTCCTCCCCCAAAAGATAAGGCTTCTTCTGGTAAATCAGTAGTATAAATAAATGAGCGATTAATACTCTTATCGACGAGATTTTTAAACAAACAAAAAGCTTCTTTCCTTTGAGTTATGCTTAAACCCGAAAAAATATTATCAACCAAAACAAATTTTGTATCTCTTAACAATAATTTACTTAGTTGAACTTTTATGACATCTAATTGTGACAATTTGTATATTTTGGTGTCTTTGAGATGAAGAATATCCATCTCGATTAAAACCGAAAACACCTTGGCTTTTATATTTTTCTTGTCAATTTTCTGTAAAGACAATATGTAGGCTAAGTTTGAATAAACAGATTTATATCTAAAAAAATTGTTTTCGGTAAAAAGAACCTGAAACAAACCGGACTTAATTGGGTTATTTATTTCCTCGTCAGCATATTTTACAACACCTTTATTAATTTTTTCCAAACCCACAATTGCTCTAACCAGAGTTGTTTTCCCAGCATCCTCTTTCCCAACAACTGCTATTTTTCCTTGAGGGTAATTGCAAGAGAAATTAATGTTTGATAATGCCTGACTACCATAAAAATACTCAAGCTTTTCAATATTTATATCTAGATAAATATTATTTTCCAATTATATACCTGTTGGATTTACTTTTTTTAGAGTTCAATTCGGTAGCTTTTGTTTCATACCCTTTCCGTCCTAAAAGAGCATAAGTGGCGTTTTTCCCTTCTTCAACACCTGGTTGATTAAATGCATCAATATTTAATAAGTACCCGCAATATGCTGTCTGTAGCATGAAAAACATCATTAACTGACCCACATAATATTCATCTACGTAAGGTATGGAAATTTTACAGTTCATCCTTTCATTTTTTGTTAATGCATACTCTGTTGCTACCATTTCTGCTGTAATCAATTCATTTAGTGTGTGCCCAGATAAAAAAGAGATAGAGCTGAAATCCTGAAATCCTCCTGGAATAATGACAGTTGCTCTATATTTATCAACTGTTAAAAAAGTTACAACTTTATCAAAAGGACCTTCAGTATATAGTTGAACTTGACTATGTTGATCCGTAACTCCAAGCGCTTTAACCGGAGTTTGGCCCACGTTAACTTTTTCCCCAGAAAAGTCTTTTTCCTTACCTAAACTTTCCCCCCACAGTTGACAATACCAATCAGCCATAAGTTTTAAACTATCGGCATAAGGCATCATAACACTTATATTTTTCCCTTTTTTCATTGCTAAAATTTGTAGGGTTGCGGCAATTAAAGCAGGATTAGATTCAAAAGAATTTTTTCTGCACATTTTATCCATATCGGCACACCCCTTCAGAAGCAACTTAATATTAATACCTAATACTGCAGCAGGGAATAAACCAACAGGAGATATAACACTAAATCTCCCGCCTACTCCTGCTGGAATATAAAAGCATTTAAATCCTTCAGCTTTTGCAATTTTTATCAAATTTCCATTAACTTCGTCGGTTGTCGCAATTATATGATTTCGATAATCATCTCCATATTTATTTTTCAGTATATCACTTATTATTAAAAACTGACTCATTGTTTCGGAAGTAGAACCACTTTTTGTAACAACATTAAATACAGTTCTATCAAGATCTAAAACGTCAAGCAAAGATTGCATTCTTTCAGGGTCAATATTGTCTTCGACAAAAAACTTAGGGCCTCGTCTCTTTGAACGTTTTAGATCATTATACCGTATATGGCATAACGCTTGAAACAATGCCATTGGGCCTAAAGCCGAACCTCCTATTCCTAATACTACAAAGAATTCAGCTTTTCTAACTGTTTTTGCCGTTAACAGTATATCCTTTATTACTAAGTTTTGATTGTAAGGAAGGTCCACCCATCCTAACATTCCATTTCCTCTATTAATTTTAAATTTTGCATGAGCTTCATTTGCATTTAACTTCATGCTATTGAGTTCTTTTTCAGAAATACCTTCTTTTTTACCAATATATGATTCCATCATATTATTATAATCAAATCTCAGTGTTTCTTTTACATTATCCATAATTCTCTCCTATTTTTAAAAATTTTTATATGCATCATTTAAGCATTCTTGTAAATAATTTTTACTTTCCTCTAACTCTTCAAATTTTGTATAATCTTTTGGATAAACTTCAATCATAAGAGGTCCATTATACCCTATTGAAATAAGCTTATTAAATAATTTTGTAAAATCAAAACAACCTCTACCAGGAATTCTTAATTCACCATTTTCATTGTAATCACATAAGTGTACGTTTACCAATCGATCCTTCATAATATCTATATATGAATATAGATCTATCCCAGATTGCATAGCTTGTTTTATGTCTAAGCATGCTTTAACTGGAGAAAGCACTTTAAGCGATTCGAAAAACACCGGATCATTAAAATATGTCCAGTGTACATTTTCATAAGCTAAATAACACTCACCCTGGGTAATGCTTCCTAAAATATTATTTAGAGAAGACAATCTATTAGAAATCCATTGAAAATCTAGAGAATATTTTGTTCTCTTGAGTCTTGCGGGACCGTGAAATGTATAATATTTAGCTTTTAAAATTTTCGCTATATAGCAAACTTCTTCGAAAAAAAATTCACTGTCCCTTCTTGTTCTCTCAACAAAATTAAATAATTCAGGTTCATAATGTTGATTCAAAGAATGAATACTATAAACATCTAATCCCTGGAATCTATCTTTAAGCAAAATTCCAAATTCAGGAGTATACTCACTAAAAGTAGTTAAAAAAACCTCACAGGTTTTAAACCCTAAAGATTTTATTATATTAGCGCTATCTTCCGTCGTTACTTTGGAAAAAAAGGATGCTGTCGAAATTCCTATCTCCATAGCTTAATACTCGGGTGAAATCAAACCATAATTCCCATCCTGTCTCTTGTATAAAACCGAAACTTTATTATCTTCAGCATTAACAAAAACAAAAAAATCATGGTCCAATAATTCAATTTCTTCAATTGCTTGTTCTACAGTAATAATGGAAATTTGAAAGTTTTTTATCTTAACTATCTTTCCAATATCTTTAGGTTGAGATAATGCACCATTTTTAGGTTCTTCATCATTCTCCTCGAATGAGTTTATTCCTTTTACTGATCCACCAATTCTTTTATCTTTAATTTTTGACAACTGACTTTCAAGTTTTGGCATAATTATATCAATATTATCCCACATATTGAATGAAGTAACTTCAGATCTAATTACTTTCCCTCTGAATTTAATTGATACTTCCATTGTATACTTCATTTGCTCTCCATCTTTACCAAAGGCTTTCAATTTAACAATAGAATTAACTTCGTCCGGCAAAAATTTACATAGAGATTCAAGTTTTGTTTCAACAATTCTAACCAATCTTTCACTATCATTATAGTTTTTTGATACAAATTCTATTTTCATATTGTCTCCTTTATTTGTTGCATATACTAAATATTAGTTCTTTTCCATCGTAATCTATTTTCACGGTATCACAATCCTTGATCAACCCCGAAATAATCAATTCGCTTAATCTATTTTCCACCAATTTTACTATGGTTCTTTTTAAAGGTCTAGCCCCATAATTCTCATTTGTACCATTTTCTAGAATAAATTCTTTGGCAAATTTAGAAATATCAAGTTTTATGTTTTTATCAATAATTCTTTCATTAAGAGCATTAAGTAATATGTCTTCTATCTTTTCTAGAGATACTTTATCTAATCTTCTGAATATTACAATTTCATCAATTCTATTAAGAAATTCGGGTTTCATTACTGATTTCAAAGCTTCCATCTGAATATTCTTCATCTCATCATAATTATTTAGAGGTGACGTGTCATCCCCAAAACCCAGTTTTTTCATTTTTAATATTTCGCTTGCGCCAACATTAGATGTCATAATAATAATAGTATTTTTGAAAGAAACAAGCCTTCCTTGATTGTCAGTAAGTCTTCCATCATCTAATACTTGTAATAGAAGGTTAAAAACTTCTGGATGTGCTTTTTCGATTTCATCAAATAACACAACCGAATAGGGTTTCCTTCTTACTTGTTCTGTTAACTGCCCGCCTTCTTCATAGCCTACATATCCAGGGGCAGCCCCAGTAAGTTTGGTAATATCAATCTTTTCCATGTATTCGCTCATATCTATGCGAATCATCATGTTTTCATCTCCGAATAAAGCTTCAGCAAGAGCCTTAGCTAATTCTGTTTTACCAACTCCTGTTGGGCCTAAAAACACAAAAGAGCCTATAGGCTTCTTGGGATCCTTTAATCCAGCTCTGGATCTCTTTACGGCATTACTAACCGCTTTTATTGCTTCATCTTGACCAATTACTCTCTTTTTTAATAACTCTTCGAGTTTTAAAAGCTTTTCGGTTTCGGCTTCTGTTAAGCTAGTTAGTGGTATCCTTGTCCAGTCTGAAACTATTTCTGCAATATTATCAGAACCAATAATTAAATCTTCTGAATATTTTTTCTCATCCCATTCAATCTTGGTTAAATCTAATTCTTCTTGTATTTCTCTTCTGCGTTGCTGTAATTCAGATGCTCTTTTATATTCTTCTTTATCAGCCGCTTCTGTAATTAATAAGTTAATGTTATTCAAATCCTCTTCTAGTTCTTTTATTTTGGGTGGAGCGACATGTTTAGAAATTCGAAGTTTGCTACAAGCCTCATCAATTAAATCAATCGCTTTATCGGGCAAAAATCTATCACTAATATACCTATCGGATAAAGAAGCAGCTGCCTCAATAGCTTCATCGCTTATATTAACCTTATGATGAGCTTCGTATTTGTTTTTTATCCCTTTTATAATCTTTATTGTATCCTCAACAGATGGTGGTTCAATCATAATTGGCATAAATCTTCTTTCAAGAGCACTGTCTTTCTCCACATATTTTCTATATTCATCAATAGTAGTCGCGCCTATAGTGGGGATTTCACCTCTGGCCAAAACAGGCTTAATCAAATTAGCAATCGACATACCCCCTTCAGAATCCCCAGCTTTTAAAATCGTATGTATCTCATCAATAAAAAGAATGAAGTTTGAATTTTTTAGAAAATCTAGTGCTTTTTTAAACCTTTCTTCAAAATCCCCTCTGTACTTTGTCCCTGCTACCAAGCTCCCGACATCTAGACTAAATATTGATTTCCCTCGCAAAATATCAGGAACATTCCCTTGCGCAATGTCTAACGCAAGTCCTTCAACGATTGCAGTCTTACCTACTCCTGGCTCCCCGATAATTACTGGATTATTCTTTGTCCTTCTTGATAAAATTTGAATTATTCTGTTAATCTCATTTGATCTTCCTATAACAGGATCAATTTTCCCATCTTTCGCCCTAACAGTAAGATCGGCCCCAAATTGGAATAGAAACTCCTCTCGTTCATCTTTTGAGGTACTACCTTTATTTTTAATTTTCAATTTAGGTTCATCATTATTATTCGATAAATCGGATTCCTTAAATAATAATGGAACAATTTTATCTATGGTTATATTAAAAGAATTTAAGATTTTAGCAGAATTAAAAGATGGATCGTACATTAATCCAATTAATAAATGGTGAGAATCATACTCTAAAAGACCTTCATGATTTGCAATATATTCTGCATATTTTTCTGCTTTTTTTGCATCCTCAGTAATTTCAGATAAAGTAGAAAAACTTGCTAATCGTGATGATGAATATATATCATCCTTTAGAAATCCAAGTTTATACAATGCATCGAATGCTTTGGAGCCAGGTATGGTCATTATACCCATTAACAAATGCTCGGTATCAACAGGCTTTCCTAAATTTTTCGCTATTCTTTTTGCTTCAATATATATTTTTTCAACATCTATGCTTTGTTTCAACTAGCCACCTCAAAAATCACTTAATTAATAATTTTTATTATACTATTAGATATCAATATTTTCAATAGCATGCTGATTGATTAGCACGCTTGAAGAATAATTATGTTGACAAAATATAGCCTTTGTAATAATATACATTAAGATACTTGCGGGCGTGGCGGAATTGGCAGACGCGTTAGATTCAGGTTCTAATGGTTGCAAGGCTGTGCAGGTTCAAGTCCTGTCGCCCGCACCATTTCAATACACCCAAGTTATCTTTTTTTGCGGTCGTGGCGGAACTGGCAGACGCGTACGTTTGAGGGGCGTATGGTTACACCGTATGGGTTCAAGTCCCATCGACCGCACCAAAAAAATACCCACTACAATGTGGGTATTTTTTATTGACAAATCGGTTTTTCTATTTATTATTAGCAATAATTAAGAAGTGCAAATTTTTATTAACTAGTATTTTTTATATCTTAAAGTATTTAATTGCGGAAGAAAACAGTTTATCCATTATACTATTATATTCCTCAAGTAAATAGTACGTTTTTTCAATGGGGGCAAAAAAACCAACAATATTTCCTTTGGAAGAGATAACCCCAGCTATTGCATTATTGGAGCCATTAGGGTTGCTTAAACTATCTTGCGAAAAATCTCCGTAAAAGTCTATATAGTTTGCAAATGAATGTTTTTGCCAAAACTCTATTTTGCTAGAATCAACCATTAAACTAGTGTCATCAATTGGGGCTGGGAAATAAAAAACGTCCCCTATATTTAAATCTTGCATCCATGGTCCATATATGTTAGAAATTCTAATTCTGTATAATATCCCTTTTTCTACTGTGCCCTTATCACTATATAAGGTTTGTGTTTCATTCTCAGTCGTCCCATAAGGTAATAATCCCAATTTGAATAATGTTTTTGTTCCTTCAGCTGTAGATAAGATTAAGCCTTCATTTTTTAGTATTAATTCATTAAGTGCATCTAATATGCTTGGGCGACTAATCAAGGTATATAGGTAATCTTCCGAACATTTATCTGAAGATATATTTTCACCGCAAATAACGACTATATTAGCTTTTGAAATATCATATCTAATACTTTTAACATATTCTTCGTTAATTTGAGTTTGGTAGTTAACATACTTAGAGTTAAAAAACAAGCCATATTTTTGGGAAATAAACTTAAATATATCTATTGAATATTTGTCGGATCCTATTACTAATAACTGTGCCTTATTAATATGTTTATGAAAACTAACAACCGGATTTTCTCCAAGCCTTGTATACGATTCCAAGTATAATTTATTTTTTTGATTGTTAAAATAAATTCTATTATTCATTTCATTGATAGATATATTGTTGTTGGTTATTTTTATTAAGCCACTGTTATCAAGAACCCCTATGTATACACTTTCTATATTATCAAGTTCTTTTACATCATTTACCGAAACTAAAGCATTCCCCGCATTACCAAAAAGAGAACCATTGTCTACTGGGGCAATTGAAACGCCGCAATTAGCAGTAATACAAAGATCCATAAGTGTGGAAATCAATGTTTCCTCGATCACTATTGACGAAGTGATATTTTTAGAAAGAATTTGGATAGTTATTGAACTACATAACTTAATAAAATATTTTGGATCAGGAATATTATACTCATCTTTTTTAATTTTCAATAGAAATAACTTTTGCCCTGGCAAGAAAGATTCCTTAACCAAAAAATTATTGGTATAACCTAAAGCATAAGCATTTACGATGCAAGGAATAGTTTCGTTAACAAGATCAAATGTTTCTATACATAAATTTGGAATAGAAAAGGAGATTTGCGTGAATAAAATGCCTAATTCAACTAACAATTTTTCCTTGTAAGAACTTTCATCATTATTCTTTATGAATAAAGAAATCGCGCTCGCAACTTGATGAATTGGATAACCTTTTAATACCAACTTAAATACGGACAATATAATGGAATTCACGCAACCTGAAAAGGTGTTGTTTAAACACTCAATACATACACTTGATAAACCAATAAAAAAATTTTTATTTAAAATAGTTGGGTAGACTGAGTGTAAATTTGAAGGAACTATTTGTCTTATGCCTTTATATGGGACAGAAACATTATTTGCATAGTAAAATGAATTGTCTTTCCGACATCCTATAAAATCTTGAAAAGATCTGATTTTAGCATCTATTGTATCATTTAATGATAATTGGGGTATAATCTCAATTCTATTGCCCGTTTCAGTTATATCACAGACGATATTTTTGTATAATAATAAATCAATATCCTTTAAATAAATATCAGAAACCAATGAATCTGAATTAAAAATTCTTATTCTGTCTCTTTTATTTGTTTTTCCTATTTCTAATACGGTAAAACCTCTCGCTTGAATAAATTGAATGATTTCTTTAGATAAATCAACCCCGATACAAGTTAAAAAAGAATTCTTAATACCCGAAAAGAATAGATTTTCAACTGATTTATCGCAATCATTAAGCTTGTTTAAATATATATCTAATCCTTCATTTAGAGAAAACAAAGGGAAAGGAAACCCATTATTTACTGGAGAAAAATTTATGCTAAATCTAGAAAAAAAACCATCCTCTGCTAAATTATTACAACTTTCAAAAAAATGATTATCATTTTTATCTCCAATTATTAGAAGAATAATCTTATTTATATTCTTCTTTGAATCAGGACATGAAAAATTACTGATACCTATTGTTACTGCATTTATATGGTTCTCATTCGTTCTATTTAATTTAACAATCGCGGAAAGCTTAGGAATGTTTGATGGGTTCGTCGAAAAATTTCTAGTAGTATCTTTTCGAGCAGATAGTAACGTTGTCGCTTGAGATAATTGTGATGATAAACCTTTTGAAAAGTTTTTCAACAATGATTTGTATATAGAATCTTCAACAGAATCTGCTGAAGTTAAGGATATACCAAGTTTTACAATTCCTGTAGAGTCAGTGTTTTCCGTTTTAAATTTTAAAAAAGTATTTTTGCCATCTGAAAATAAATTTGTATGGTTTGATTTTATAAGATGTTGCGTTGCATAACTTCTGAGATTTTTTACTGTACGTGGTAAAGTATTATCTTTGTTTATTATATTTAATTGATTATATATTTCGATGGAATGCTTTAAATGGGGATTTAATCCGTTTATTTCTATCTTTTCAATATTTAAGTATCCAGTTGAATCAATCTCTTTGAGGATTAAAGAAAGAAAATTTAACTCAAATAAACTCAACGAATTTGAAAATATAGAGAAAATTTTGCGTAAAACCATTATATCAATTCTATTGTTCAGAAAAGATAAAAGTTGGTTAAGAATCTCATCATTTTTTACATCTAACTCTGTAATTTTTTTGTGTATAGGAAAAACTGAAAAATCAATAACCGTAGATATTGGGAGACCATTTAACTCGTCATCCATGTTAATACTCGATCAAATTATTTAATTCTTGAGAAAAAATACTGTTAATGTTTGTGTCAGAATTATAATCATTATACAGCGCTGCTGGTACAGTCAACAAACATTCGGTTGGGAGGAGCAAAAGAGATTCGGGTTCAAATTCAACCTTTTGTACTGATAAAACAACTATATTTTTGAGTTGGTTGCATCCACCAAAAATATATTTACCAGCATAAATAAGTTCGCTATCAACTGAAAAAGTAACAGTTTGAAGATTTGAACAGTCAAAACTGTTAAGATTGAACGCGTTATCTGCTATGGAGATAATATTATCAGGAATAAATATGTATAAGTCATCAACTTGAGGATTATATGCAATCAATACATTCCCAAGACAAATAAATTCTTCTTGCATCATATTATTAAACCATTTAGTATCTCCAAGAGCATCATTGCCCACTAATACTAATGATGTATTTTCACCGATATATATATATTCAAGATTATAACAGCCAAGAAACGCTTTATCATAGATTATGTTTAATGAATCAGGGATTACTATAGAAATTAGATTTTGACAACCTGAAAACGCCAATTCACCAAATGAAATAATGACTGAATTATCCTCAAAACCTATTTCAACCAAATTAATACAGTTGCTAAATGCCCCTCCATAAATGATTGATGTTGTATAAGGGATATCATAATTGACTATAGATAATAATGGAGGAAAGCAAATAAGATTGGAAAGATCAGAAGAAAATAGAACCCCACCAACAATACTAAATGATTCATTGTCTTCATCTAATATGAAAGACTCTAAAAACTTACAACCGGAAAAAGAATTTTCTTCTATATATTGAAGATTTTTTGGGATAGATACTGTTCGGATTTTTAAACCTAATAAATTATCGGAAAATACCCCTGATTTCAAAGATTTTACTGGTAGCCCTTGATAATTCTCTGGAATTACAATGTCCAAAGAGGAGTATTCTTTATTATTTGGAGAAAATCCGGTGATTTGGTAAGAAAGCGGCTCTTGCTCTGTCCCTTCAAATACAGAAAATAGTAGTCCCTCAGTCCCAGCAAGTAAATCAGTCCAATATGCATAAAGAGTTAAATCAGATTCAATCATTATCTCCTGGTCAGGAGAAATATCTTCTGAAGTAAATTCAGAATCTAAATACCAATTTTGAAGAACAAAATCACTTTCAGGACCCCCCGATGGATATGTTGGAGGAAAAGGTGGATAGGGGGCAATTGGTGGAGACTCAAAATAATTACTTATTGTAATAAATGCGCCATGTTGAACAGATAATACATCGTCTCGTGCGATCACTGATTTATCAATAGTGTAATTACCTGGTACACCCGAAATCTCCCAAGTATAGAATCTAATCGAATAAGTTTTAGGAGTAACTAGTGGGTAAAAGGCACGATCAAGTTTTAAATCTATGTCGTATAAATAAAAGTCATCCGCTAAAAATTGAGGATATGCATCAAGGTATCTCATATCTTTGGGCCGTACTTCCCCTTGATTTTGCCAAAAAAGTTCATTATCTAGAGAAATTCCAAAAACATTGTCCTCCAAACACTTATAATAGAAACCTTCATAAAAAACATGTTCATTGACTCTATACGTTTTTTCTATATCAAAATCGCTATATGGAATGTTTGAGAACCAACCTAATATATTGTAACCAGGGATTTCATAATCAGGCGGAGTAATATAGTTATTTTTATAGACAGTAAATAATGTATCTTCGTAAACACCATAATCATCTGGAATAATGAATTGTATTCTATAGGGACGATCTAAGATACGGCCAAATAAAACTAGATTGCTTGATTTCATGGAAAAAGGAAAATTTACTAATTTTGAGGTCTCAAAACTTTCGGATGTATACCATTTTACTTCGAAGTAAGTTTCATCAAAGCCTTCATAGTCAATTTCGTCAAAAATTCTATTAATGTATAAATTTTCGCTATCCGCTAGTTCAATTGTGGAACCAAATTCGTGATTTTTTTCAGTATTAATCTCTTCTAGGTTGCCTGTCGATTGATTAATCATAGAAAATCTATAGGTTATCTTGTAAGTATTCTTTGTGTAAATTGCATAAATATTTATATCGGATAAAACCAAATAATCCGATAGATTAATTTCTACAAACTGACCTTGGGTTTCGGGAAGGGTGGAAATGATGGCCCATTTTCCTGAATGCCCATCTTTAGTAGGAACCGAGGGATAATTAGTAAGTGAAGATGCATGAGGTACTTCAGTCCTTCTTAAATCTAAAATTTCGCTAGAATTATCACCAAAAAATTTAACCGTGTAGGTATTAATAGTGTAAACTGCATCTATATTCATATCTTCCACAATGTTGAAGTAATTTGGTGCTTGACCAGTATTTCTATTCACCCAAATACCAGTATAGCCTGGCTTTTCTGGTAATACAAAAAAATGTATATCACTATTTGAACCATATTCTACTTGAACAGATTCTGTTTCATCATTCCATTCTTCTGAAAAATAATTAATAGTTAACATTCTTGTCTCAAACACTACCTTCACAATTAGGCTGTTTTCAATCGAAATAGTCTCGCCAATATTACTAATACTTCTCGAAAATTCTCCAGATGATTTGAGATATAAATCATATCTAAGAAAATTAAATTTTGGTCTTGCGGTTGGCATCATTAAGGATACATTATCCCCTTGGATAATATTAGTAACAATACTTCCAATAATTCCTTTATCTTCCCCATCAATAATTTCTCTATACTCAATCTCATGACGTTCGGAATGTTCCCACTTTGCATACAAAGAAATATTATTGGTTAGGCTATACGGCGAAACAATTCTATTGCCAGAAAAATCAGAAGTTAAATACCACCCAATAAACGAATAGCCCTCTCGAACAGGAATAGGTAGTTCCGTTATAACACTTAAATGTTCTGTTCTTGTTGTAGATTGAGGAATTGTTCCAGTTTCCTCAAAAAATCCTTCAGTGGCATCAAATAATACGTCATAAGAGTAAATCAATACTTGTGGGTGTACTAACACTGTAAGATATAGTGATTTTCCTTTATAAGCTATTTTAATTGATTTTTGGCCAGGTGAATTTAGTTTTGCCAAATCCTCGTTAGAAATTAATGATGCGTCAATTGTAACTGATTCCAAATATGAACCATTTACATCATAAACATCAAAATAATAATGGTCCCAAATCAGTTCCTCCCCTATTGTGATCTCTATCAACTCAGATTCTTCTGGAATAGAAAGGCTGATGTTTTCATTAATAATAGTATCTGGAGTACAACCATAAGAAAAAATGACCAAACAGATCGAAAAAACAAAAACTAATAAAAAAATGATTTTTTTTGTATTCATCTTATTTTACGCAAAGAAAAGCGCCTTATCGCGCTCCCCTATTACTTTTATATCATTATATAAACTTATAGTCAATATTAAAATATTATTTATTTACGGACAGCAATTAAAAGGCCCTTTTTCAAGGGCCAAATAATTTAGAGTTTTTTTATTAATTTCAGATCGAAACGACCTTTGTCATCAATCTTAATAAGTTTTACTCTTACCAAGTCTCTTTCTTTGATAACATCACTTACTTTTTCAACTCTTTCATCTGATAGTTTACTTATATGAATCATCCCATCTTTACCAGGAGAAATATTAACCCAAGCACCAACCTTATCATTAATTTTTACAACGGGTCCCTCAAAAATCTCTCCTACTTCAGGATCCTTTACGATACTTAAAATAATACTCTTAGCCTTATTCGCCATCTTATCATCATTAGTAGCAATAAATACCTGTCCATTATCACTGATATCTATTTTTACTCCAGTATCTTCAATGATTTTATTTATAACTTTTCCACCTGATCCTATAACTTCTCTAATTTTATCGGGGTCAATGTCAAAACGAATGATTTTGGGCGCATATTTATTAAGTTCTTTTCTGGGAGTGTCAAGACATTCCATCATTTTACTAAGGATAAACAATCTTCCAATCCTAGCTTGCTCAAGTGCCCTTGTTAAAATTTCTTCACTTATACCCTTAATCTTGATATCCATTTGGATAGCAGTAATACCATCAGCAGTACCAGCAACTTTAAAATCCATATCTCCGAAGAAATCTTCCAAGCCCTGTATATCGGTAAGAATATGTAATTTATCATTAACTTCATCCTTTATTAGACCCATAGCAATTCCAGCAACAGGAGCTTTAATTGGAACACCCGCATCCATCAAAGACAAAGTGCTTCCACATACACTTGCTTGAGAAGTTGATCCATTGCTAGAAATAACCTCGGAAACAGTACGAATTGCATATGGGAAAACATCCTCTGAAGGTAAAACTGGTTCTAGAGCCCTTTCAGCTAAAGCTCCATGTCCTATTTCTCTTCGACCAGGACTTTTCATTGCTTTTGCTTCTCCAGTACTGTATGGAGGCATATTGTAATGATGCATGTATCTCTTAAAAACATCATCATCTAATCCTTCGAGTTTTTGGGCATCACTAATTGTACCCAAAGTAGTAATAGTCAAAGCTTGTGTTTGCCCTCTTGTGAATACGGCACTACCATGAGCTCTTGGAAGAAGCCCAACTTCACACCAAATTGGGCGTATTTCAGTTAAAGATCTTCCATCTGGCCGAACTCCTCGATTCGCAATCATTTCTCTAACACATTCTTTTTTCATAGAATATAGAATGTCTTCAATTTCTGCTTTTTTGTTCGGGAAGGAATCTTGAAAAAATGCTTGTATATCTTTGGTAATTTCTTCTTCTCTTTGTTCTCTTTCAGCCCTTACAAATGTGTCAAACATATATTTAATCTTCTCTTTTGAATATTCGACAACTTTTTCTTTAAGATCAGCGGAAGGAACATGGGGAATATAAGATTTCTTTGTTTTTCCAACTTCTTCTACGATAGTCTCTATCCATTTAACTATTTTTTTAATTTCTTCATGCCCAAATAAAATGGCATCCAGCATTTCCTTCTCAGTTATCTCGTTTGCACCTGCTTCAACCATCATAATTGCATCCTTAGTCCCACTTAGTGTAAGGCTAAGTTTCGATAGTTCTCTTTGTCGTGCATCAGGATTAATTATAAATTCATTATCAATATATCCAACAACGACAGAACCAGTAGGGCCATTGAATGGTATATCTGAAACGGAAAGAGCTATTGAACTTCCAACCATTGCCAGTGCTTCCGGCGGAACATCTGGTTCAACGGATAACGCTGTTGCAACAACTGCGACATCGTTATAAAATCCTTTGGGGAATAAAGGCCTTATAGGACGGTCAATAAGTCTTGAGGTTAAAATTGCTTTATCACTTGGCCTTCCCTCTCTCTTTTTAAACCCTCCTGGTATTTTCCCAACTGAGTACATTTTTTCTTCAAAATCAACTCCGAGAGGGAAATAATCCAAACCATCTCTAACTTCCTTAGACATGGTAACATTAACCATTACGACAGTTTCTCCACACGTAACAAAACATTCTCCATTACTATGAGAACAATAACCACCTATCTCTGTGCTTACTTCACGTCCTCCAATAATAGTTTTAAAAACTCTACTTTCTTTCATTGTTCCTCCAAGTCCTTATATTGGACAAAATATACGATAATAAAGGGGGATTAAAACCCCCCAACATTTTTTTACTTGCGAAGTTCTAACTCACTCACAATACTTCTATATCTCTCAATGTCTTTTTTCTTAAGATAATCTAACAAACTGCGTCTTTGTCCTACCATTTTTAATAGTCCCAGTCTGCTGTGATGATCCTTAACATGGGAACTAAGATGTACGGTTAATTCCTTAATCCGTTCGGTTAACAACGCAATTTGTACTTCGGGTGATCCAGTATCCCCCTCAGATCGGGCAAACTTAGCAATTACTTCCATTCTTCTTTCTTTTGTCATTTTTTTTACTCCTATTTCAATGAGATTATTCGCCTTAATCATAGAGAATCATTTCGCGATACTCCAAGGTCAAGGTACCTCGCTATACTAACATAATATAATAAATACTGTAAAGCACATTTTACATCAGCAATCCAATATTTGCATGTCGGCACAGTACAATCTGATATCTTTTTTGTTACAGATTCTTTCGATTCTATTTTGATCGAAATATATATACTTAGTCATTGCCCCAGCACCGAAACCAATTACTGAGTTAGTTTCTTCCATATAATCAATGTTATATGAACACTGTTTTTGAGGCAAACAATATCCCACATTTTCCAAATTATCCAACATGTTTTTTTGCCTGTATAGGTAATATGGCAAATATCCACTATTTTCTAACATAATGATGGAACAATCAACCATTTTTTTGGTCACACCATCAACATTCTTTATGTATCCGTTATTCATTAAATTTGAACCTTTTTTAATCGAAAGTGAATGGATAGTAATATTATCTGGTTTCAAAGAAATGGTTTTCTCAAGTGAATTAATAAATGTGTCTATATCTTCACCTGGTAAACCAGCGATTAAATCCATATTAATCAAAAACGAATATTCTTTTGCAAGTTCAAAAGCTTCATATATGTCGCTAATTGAATGGCTTCTTCCAATTTCCCTTAAAGTCTTTTCGCTGAAGGTTTGTGGGTTTATAGAGATTCTAGTTACCCCATTCTCACGCATCATTTTAATCAACTCAAGATTTATTGAATCGGGACGCCCGGCTTCCACCGTAAACTCTTCTTTTGAGAGATTAGAAAATTTTGAAAGAATTTTTTCAAGTTGAGGAAGAGGTATACAAGATGGGGTCCCACCGCCTATATATATATTTTTAACTTTTTTCGTCGAATCCAAAAATTTCAATTTATAAGAAATTTCCTTGCAGACACACTCAACATATCTGTCAACAAAGCCTTGAATTTTACTTAAACAAATTGTCCCAAATGAACAATAAGAGCACTTAGTTTTACAAATAGGTATGTTGACAAATAAATCTACTGAATAAGGATCTGGAGCATAATATCCAGCTTGATTAATTATAACCTCTTCAATTAATCTAGCTCGATCTGAAGAAACGTAATAATTATCGATCAAGAACTGTTTTATGTTGCTAACGCTACCATTTTTTGCATAAATAATTCTTGTCGGTCTTACTCCAGTAAGACTACCATATGGCAATTCGTTCCCAGTTAATGTAACGCAATATTGATACAACTTCTCCTTAACATATTTTTTTATTTCACTCTTCTCCCCCAAAGATGGTGATAGAAAGTTGTATAAATCCGGAAGGGGATAATCAAGTACATCCTCAAGAAACCTTATCTGAAACAAAGCGTTATTATTTTTGTCTAATAAATATTTTAAAGAAAAATGATTCAATTTATCGTTTTTCGAGATATTGATCATTGGAGTAAAAGATCTAAGAATTTCTGGAACGTCATTTAAAAAATCTGGCAAATCAATGCATAAAAAGACATTGTATTTACTTTCTTTAGAGATCATATCTAATTGGGTTATATTTTTTTTCATAGCTTAAAAGGGTTTTTTCATAATGTCCCGGATATATAATAAAGTCCTCAGGTAATAAAAATAGTTTTACAATTGAGTTTTTTATTTCAGAAAAATTTCCATCAGAAAAATCAGTCCGACCGTAGCTTTCTTTGAATAGTGTGTCCCCAGAAAAAATCATGTTATCTATAACAAATGAACAACTTCCTGCAGTGTGTCCTGGAGTAAAAAGAACATTCAATGTTATGCTTTCACATATCTTGTAACTCCTACCATCAACAAAATAATCATCAACGATTATGTCAGATAACTTTTTATTTTTTAGCATATTTTTTGTCATATAACCTGTAATATTTGGAATCTCATTTTTATGTATATGAACACAAACATCATATATTTTCCACCTTGGAACATCAATTACATGGTCAAAATGTCCATGAGTAAGAAATATATCTGATATAAACAATTGATTATTATTTAGATACTCCTTAACTTGCGAAAAACTCTCAGAAGGATCGATTAAGACACTTTTCTCTGGGAACCTTGGGTCATAAATTAAATAACTATTATTTTTAAGATAACCAGATACAAACGTTTTTACTTCTATCATTTCAAATTTGATAAGGCTTTATCCAAATTTTCTTGAACTTTGTACAAAAAGTCTATAGTGTTTAATGATACAACTTTAACTGCATTTTCAGAAAAAAGTGATACTAAATCCTTAGTCATAAATCCTGAAGAAATTGTATTGAGGGTAGCCTTTTCCAATTTCGAAGCAAAATCTTCTAAATAATAATTTTTATCCAATTGCCCTCTTTTTCTCAAAGCTCCCGACCAAGCGAATATAGTTGCGACAGAATTAGTTGAAGTTTCAAGCCCTTTCAAATGATTATAATAGTGTCTAGTAACTGTTCCATGTGCAGCTTCAAACTCATAATATCCTTCAGGTGAAACTAGAACTGATGTCATCATAGCTAAAGACCCAAAGGCTGTAGCTAACATATCGCTCATTACATCTCCATCGTAATTCTTACAAGCCCAGATAAATCCTCCTTTGCTCCTTATAACTCTGGCAACAGCGTCATCGATGAGTGTATAGAAATAACTAATGTTTAGCTTTGAGAAAGCTTCTTTAAACTCATTAACAAAAATTTCCTCAAAAATATCTTTGAATCTATGGTCATAAATCTTACTAATTGTATCTTTAGCACTAAACCAAATATCCATTTTTTTGTCAAGTGCAAAATTAAAGCAGCTTCGAGCGAAGCTTCTGATACTAGCATCAGAATTATGCATCGCTTGTATAACTCCGGAAGAAGATAAATCCTTCACCAACAATTCGGAACCATCTGGAAATTTCAAAAAAACCTTCCCACCCTCAGGAATATATTTTTCTACCCCGGAATAAACATCCCCATATGCGTGTCTTGCAATTATTATTGGTTGTTCCCAATATGGTATAATTGGTTTAATACCATCAACCATTATCGGCGCACGGAACACCGTACCATCTAAAATCGAGCGAATAGTTCCATTTGGGGATTTCCACATTTGTGAGAGAGAATATTCTTTTACACGATCTGCATTCGGTGTAATTGTAGCGCACTTCACACCAACCCCATATTTTTTTATAGCTTCAGCAGCTTGTTTTGTTACTAAATCTTGAGTTTTTTCTCTGTTATTTAGGCACAGATCGTAATAATCTGTTTTTAGATCAATGTAAGGAATTAACAAAATATTTTTAATATTGTCCCAGATAATTCTGGTCATTTCATCCCCATCAATCTCTACCAAAGGAGTTTCCATTTGAATTTTAAGCATTAATTATCTCCTATATGAAATACTTTTGTATCATTATTTTTATATTTTGTATATTGAAAATATAAACCGTTTTCTTCTAATAAATCACCCTCTTCAACAAGCTCCCAATTAGTCATTTTGTCTAGATTTGGGAAAAAAACTGTTGCATCTTCGCATACTTTCTTAACCTTTGTGATAAGTGCATAATCACAAAAATCAATCATAGTTTTATAAAACATAGCCCCTCCAACGATGAAAATTTCTTGTGAGGGAATATTCCTAAGCGTCCGAAACAGAGATGTAATGTCCGGGCAGACTGTACAGTCATTTCGCGTAAATATGTCAGATAGAACAATATTTGTTCTTCCTGGCAAAGGTTTTGATTTAGGGAGAGATAATAGCGTATTCCCTCCCATAACAATTGTTTTGCCAAGAGTAATCTGTTTAAAATACTCTAAATCTGAAGGAATGTGGAATAATAAACCATTATTTTTTCCTATCCCCCAATTTTGATCAACGCATACTATAGCTTTCATTATATGGCCACCTCAATTTTTTTATCCATAGCCGAATATTTATAATCGATGAAAGTAAAATCATCAATTTTAAAATCATAAAAGTCGGTTATAGCTTCATTGATTTTAAAAACAGGGGCATCATATATTTTATTTTCAATAATTTCTTTTACAATTGGTATATGTCTATCATATATGTGCGCATCTGCTATCACATGTACTAATTCCCCTACTTCTAACCCAACTACTTGAGCAAACATATGAAGCAAGACGGAATATTGTACAACGTTCCAATTATTTGCAGTGAGCATATCTTGACTTCTTTGGTTTAAAATACCATTTAATTTCTTCCCTGACACATTAAAAGTCATAGAATAAGCGCAGGGGTATAAATTCATTTCATGTAAATCCTGATGAACATATATATTCGTCAAAATACGTCTTGATTGAGGATTGTTTTTTAAGTCATAGATAACTCTATCGACTTGATCAAAAGACCCTTCCTTATATAAATGTTTTACCCCCAGCTGATACCCATACGCCTTTCCAATAGAGCCCTCTTCATCTGCCCAGGAATCCCAAATATGTGATTTTAATAGTCTTACATTGTTTGATTTCTTTTGCCAAATCCATAAAAGCTCATCTATAGCATTTTTATAAAAAGTCTTTCTGATAGTTAATATTGGAAATTCCTCAGTCAAATCATATCTATTAACTAAACAAAACTTTTTAATTGTATGCGCCGGTTCTCCATCAGACCATCTAGGCCGAACATCTAATTTACTATCATCATAACCACTTGATAGTATTTCTCGAATATTATTAATGAATATTAAATCAGCTTTGCTCATGCAAATTACCTCTTTTGTTATTGGATTATAACATGTAAAAGGCGATAGTGTAAACCCTCTTTAGTTCAGTAATAATAACAGTTGGGTGTCAGTTCTCAAAGTAAGTGCAACAGTAATTCGTGGATTTAGTTACTTAGTGTAAGTGCAACACAGAGAGATGAAAAAACGATGATACTGTTAATGGAAGGAAGGATAAAAGAGGCAATTTCAGTGTTAAAAAGAGCAAAAAAGCGCATGAAAAGGTAACGCCAGGAAAAGGCGTTTCAAAGTAAGTGCAACTCAGATTTAGTCTCGATGGCT
>MWEH01000138.1 GCA_002070965.1 Firmicutes bacterium ADurb.Bin080
TTTTTAGTTTCTTGTTTCATTATTTAACCTCCTCGAAGATATTTAAAAAATATTTACCCGCTCGGAGCCTAAATTTTAATGCTGTTCTTCCCATTATTCAACTTAATTGCTAATTTTCTCTAAATTTTGCATTTACTTTGAGAATTAACGATATATGATAAGAATGTATTCCCTATTTCAATATAGTAGATAAATTATGTTAGATTATGTTATATTATTTTAGTTAGGCGCGCGAGAAAAAGTCGTATTATTATTATAAAACTTCTTTATTTCGACTCTTGAATTGCGCCAGGAGGATTATATTATGTCAGGACATAGTAAATGGGCAAACATCAAGCAAAAGAAGGGTAAGACAGATGCTGCAAGAGGCCATTTGTTTACGAAAATTGGGAGAGAAATTTCTGTGGCTGTTAAGGCAGGGGGCCCTGATCCCGATTCTAATGCGAAACTTAGAGATGTAATAGCTAAAGCAAAACAAAACAATATGCCAAATGATAATATTGCACGCTCCATCAAAAAAGCCAGCGGAGAAGGTGGGGGCGTAGATTATGAAGCAATAGTATACGAAGGATATGCTCCGGGTGGAGTTGCCGTTATTGTGGAAACACTTACGGACAATAGAAATCGTACTGGAGGAGAAATAAGACATCTTTTTGATAAGTTCGGGGGTTCCTTAGGACAAACTGGATGCGTAAGTTATATGTTCAAAAGAAAAGGTGTTATTCTGGCCGATAAAACGATATCCGAGGATGATATGATGATGTTGGCCCTAGAGGTGGGTGCAGAGGATATAATCACAGATGAGGATGTATTTGAAATTTATTGTTCCACTCAAGATCTTTTTGACGTTGCCGAGAAACTGAAGGCTGGAGGAGTAACTATATTGTCTCAGGAGGTGGATATGATTCCAGATAACGAAGTTAATCCTGAAGGACATGAAGAGACAGTAAAAAAATTAATTAACATGTTGGACGAAAATGATGATGTTCAAAATGTATATCATAATGCAATTTTGCCCGAAGAAGAGGAAGAAGAATAGGATTAATACCTTAGACAGGTGTGCAAGGTAGAAGAGAGTAAGTCATAAAAGTAGGAAAAGCGAGATAATATTCATAGATATTGGTTTATGAATTAAGAGGGAAATATATTATGAGTCTTGTAGCAAATATATGTGAAAACGCAAAGAAAGCGGCTAATACGTTTGCTGGCATTTCAAAAGATGTCAAGAACTCTATTTTATTGTGCCTTAAGAATCTAATTGAAGAGAATTGCGAAATGATTATTTCTGCCAATAAAAAGGATTTGTTGCTTGCGAAAGAGACCGGTAGAAATCAAGCTTTTTTGGATAGACTTACTTTAACAAATCAAAGAATAAAGGAAATTTCTGAAGGTCTTGATGCAATTATTTCGTTAAAAGATCCCGTAGGAGAGATTGTTGAAGAATATGTTTTGCCCAACGGATTGAATGTAAAGAAAACTAGAGCTCCTCTAGGAGTAATTGCGATAATATTTGAAGCACGACCAAATGTGGCTATAGATGCCGCTGCTTTATGCATAAAAAGTGGAAATGGAGTAATACTTAGGGGTAGCAAAGACAGTACCGAAAGTGTCAATATCTTGGTTTCTCTTATAAAAAAAGCATTAGAAGAAAATGGAATTTCAGAAAATCTAGTTGGGTTAATTGATAGCTCTGACAGGAGTACCTCTGTAGACGTACTAAAACAAGACAAATATATTGATGTAGTCATACCCAGGGGAGGAGAGTCACTTAAAAAAGTTGTTCTTGAAAACGCAACTATGCCAGTTATCGCATCTGCTGGTGGAAATTGTCATATATATGTTTCAAAAACAGCAAAAATAGATTTAGCAAAACAAATAGTAATTAATTCTAAAACAAACAGACCCGCGGTATGTAATGCTCTAGAGACCCTTCTAGTGGATAAATCAGTAGCCACATCGGTTGTTCCTTTGATGTGTAGTAGTCTTTTAAAAGAGGGTGTAGAAATTAGAGTTTCTGAAAGAGCAAAAGAGTATTATCCTCAAGGAATAATAGTAACTTACGAGGAAATGTATAAAGAATATGATGATTTGATAATAAAGATAGAGGTAGTGGATGGAATAGATGAAGCTATTTCTCACATCAATCATTTTGGCACACATCATAGCGATGGGATAATATCTGAGGATGTTGTTGAGATAGAAAAATTTATGAAAGAGGTAGACAGTAGTGCTTTATATTTAAACGCTTCTACTAGATTCACCGATGGTTTTCAACTTGGTCTGGGAGCTGAAATGGGTATAAGTACCCAGAAGCTTCATGTTAGAGGTCCTATTGGACTCAAGGAGTTAACCTCTACTAAATATTGTGTATATGGTAATGGCCAGATAAGAAACTGATTATAGAATAAAGAAGGATATATATGAGACGAATAGCATTGTTAACGAGTGGAGGAGATGCTCCAGGAATGAATGCCGCCATAAGGGGAGTTGTTAGATGTGGAAACTATCTTCACATGGAAGTATATGGCATTGAAAGAGGGTATGATGGACTGATCAAAGGAAATTTGAAGAGGATGGATAGTCGATCAGTATCAGATATAATTCAAAAAGGTGGGACAATTCTTAAAACCGCAAGATGTCCCGAATTTAATGAAGAAAAAGGTATTAGAGCTGGTGCAGAAGTTTTAAAAGCGTATGGAATTGAGGGACTAGTAGTAATTGGAGGAGATGGGTCGTTTAGAGGGATGAGCGACTTGAATAAATTATGTGGGATTCCTTCCGTTGGTATACCGGGTACAATAGACAATGACTTAGCCTACACAGATTATACTCTTGGTTTTGACACTGCGGTGAATACTGTAGTTGATGCGATCAATAAGCTCAGGGATACTATGACCTCCCACGATAGGGCATGCATAATTGAGGTTATGGGAAGAAAGTGTGGAGATATTGCCTTGTTTTCTGGAGTTGCTGGTGGAGCTGAAAGTATAGTTGTTCCAGAACATGAATATAACATAGATATTATTTGTGATAAAATGCGCAAGAATGCAATAAAAGGAAAGGTATCAGATATTATTGTATTAGCAGAAGGGGTTTGTTCTTGTGATGAACTTAAAAAAGAAATAGAATCAAGAATAAATATAGTTGTGAGAACTGTTAAACTCGGATACATTCAAAGAGGGGGTTCGCCAACAGTAGGAGACAGGATTTTTGCAGCAAGATGTGCAGATCTTGCGGTTAACTTACTTGCCGGAGATATTCAGGATAGCAGAGTGGTTGGAATATCTGGGGGAAAAATGGTTAGTTTAAACGTAGATGAAGCTTTAGCAATGAAAAATGAATTTGATGAAAAACTTTATAGTATTGCTGGGAAACTAGCTTTTTAGGAGGTCGAAAATGAAAAATTTAAAAGGTGCATGTATGTTCGGACAGTCAGGAGGGCCTACTTCTGTTATTAATGCCAGTGCTGCTGGTGTTTTTATCGAAGCCTTGAGCCAAAAGAATATTACAAAAGTATACGGTCTAGCTCATGGAATTAAAGGCTTGTTAGAGGAAAACTTTTACGATATGGGTAAGGAAGAAGAAAAGGAATTACTTTTGCTTAAAAACACCCCTTCTTCAAATTTAGGTTCGGTAAGATATAAATTAAAGGATTCTTCTGTTGATGAAACAGATTACAAAAAAATATTAGAAGTCTTCAAAAAGTATGATGTGAGATATTTTTTCTACAATGGCGGTAATGACAGCATGGATACTTGTAATAAAATATCAAAATACTTAATTAAAGCCGGGTATGATTGTAATATTATTGGCGTTCCAAAAACCATTGACAATGACTTGTTTGGGACTGATCACTGCCCTGGATATGCATCTGCTGCAAAATATATTGCAACAACTTTGATGGAGCTAAATTTAGACGCAAAGGTTTATGATAAAGGACAAGTAGTTGTTATTGAAATAATGGGAAGAAACGCTGGGTGGTTGACAGCCGCAGCAAGTTTAGCGGGGTACAAGGGCCTTGGTGCAGATTTAATTTATTTGCCGGAAGTTCCTTTTTCAGTAGAAAAATTCAAAAAAGATGTTAAGAGAGTAATGGATGAAAATGGAGGAAAGTGTATAGCTTGCGTGTCAGAGGGAATTAGAGATAAGGATAAAAACTTTATTGTTGAAAAATTATCCCAAGAAAAGGCAAAAGATAATTTCGGACATACTCAACTAGGTGGTTTAGCTATTCAGCTTGCTGATTTAATCAGCCAGGAATACGGGGTAAAGGTTAGGGGTGTTGAGTTCAGTCTTATGCAAAGATCTGCTGCGCACTTGGCCTCGGGAGTTGATGTTGAGGAAGCTTTTTTGGCTGGAAGAGAAGCGGTCAAGGTTGCATGCGCTGGAATAACAGACAAAATGGTTGCATTTGAAAGGGATATGTCAAGTGGAAGCTACAAATGTGTTTTCAAGCTACTCCCCTTGGACGTTGTTGCTAATGCGGAAAAAACGGTTCCATTAGAGTGGATAACTGAAGATGGCATAGGTCTAAAAAAGGAATTTATTGATTATGCTCTACCGTTGATTCAAGGGGAAAGTAAAGCTCCTTTGGAAGATGGATTGCCTAGGTTTTCTAAATTGAAAAAGATTCAAGCTGGTAAATAGCGGTATATATGAGTTTGCCCCAACCCGGGAAACGCGCCGCTATTGAAGGCGGGTTGCCCGGGTTTATTTTTTGAATCAAAGAATTAACTGATATCGATGGATGTGTTTATGATCACGAGAAATGCTTCTGATATGAAAGCAAATTACTTTTTAGTAAACATATTACATAAGGATTAAATACGAATGAAAAAAATAAGTAAGAAGCTATTATTAATTATTATTGGGTCACTTCTTGGTGTTTCCCTAGTTTTAGGATTAACCTTAGGTCTTACTTTAGTTTTGAAAACACCCCTTCCATTTGTCGAAGAAGTTAAAGGAGAACCCGATTATACGATTGTTATTAGTTGGGAAAAAATAGCTGGAGCGAAGAACTATTATGTTCAATATGAATATACCGAAATTTACCCAGGAAATATTGAAAATCAAGTAGTAGACACTAACTCGATTTCCATCAAGAGGGTCCGAGGAATAGTGAAATTTCGAGTTAAAGCATTATCATTAAGGGATTCTCAGAGCAGTTCATATTCCGAATGGGTGGAATATGATGTTGAAGGGTTGAAACTCCCAATTTTATCTCCTTTTGACTTAATTTACACAGAAAATGGTTGGAAAATCGATAATAATTTCAGCCCGGTTCACTATACATACAAGGGAGAGGTCAAGACAGTAGTTTTTTATGAACTCACTGACAACTTCAATAGCGAACCAACAATTGTCTCATACAATGAACTGGTAGGGGAAGATTCATACCCATTCAACCCCCCGCCTGGAGAAATCATATTTCGTTTTAGACCGGTGAATTTTACCTATTTTAATGAAGTAGTTATATATGAGCCTATAGAACTATATGAGTTATATGATGAAGCGAGTTCGTACGTGGAAATTATCCACATTACCCCAGAGTGATATGGAGGATGAAAAATCGATAAAATAGAAAAAGACAAAAATAGTTAGTAAGTGTAGAAATTCAAATTTTAAATAAGGATATGTATGAAAAGAGAAGATATAAGAAATATAGCAATAATAGCACACGTAGATCATGGCAAGACGACTTTAGTTGATTCAATGCTAAGGCAGGGTGGGGTTTTTAGAGATAATCAAATTGTTCAGGAATGCGTTATGGATAGCAATCCCCTTGAAAGAGAAAGAGGCATTACAATTTTAGCGAAGAATACTTCTTGTTATTACAAAGATGTAAAAATCAATATTGTAGACACCCCCGGGCATGCGGACTTTTCAGGAGAAGTGGAAAGAGTATTAAAAATGATAGATGGGGCGATCCTTCTCGTCGATGCTTATGAAGGCCCAATGCCTCAAACGAGGTTTGTTTTGCAAAAAGCACTAGAAATGAATCACAAGATTATTATTTGCATCAACAAGATAGATAAACCAGGTACAAGATTGGATGAGGTTCTTGAGGAAATATATACCCTTTTAGTGGATTTGAATGCAAATGACGAACAAATAGACAGTCCTGTTATTTATTGCTCAGGCAGGGAAGGAAGGTCTTCTTATTCCCCTAATTTTAAAGGAGAAAATCTTTTGCCGTTATTTGATACTATTTTGAAACATATAAAGGCTCCAGAGGGGGACGAAAATGCCCCTCTTCAATTGCTTGTTTCTTCAATTGACTATAATGAGTATGTCGGAAGAATCGGAATCGGCAGAATTGAGAGAGGGACCATGAATCAAAATCAGGAGGTTTCAATAGTGGATTTCCACAATCCAGGTTCCGTGGAGAAGGCAAAAATTACCAACATATATCAATTTTCTGGGCTAAATCGAATCCCTGTACAGCGCGCACAAGTAGGGGACATAGTAAGTTTCTCAGGGGTTGGGGATATTACGATAGGAAAAACATTGTGTGACAGCAATTGCTTAGAGCCAATAAACTTTGTTAAGATTTCTGAACCAACATTACAAATGACGTTTTCAGTTAATGATAGTCCTTTTGCTGGAAAGGAAGGCAAATATGTAACTTCAAGACATCTAAGGGCGAGACTCTATCGTGAACTTTTAAAGGATGTTTCATTACAGGTTGTTGATGGGGACACCGCGGATAGCTTTAAGGTTTCTGGAAGAGGAGAAATTCATCTTTCTATTCTGATCGAAAATATGAGAAGGGAAGGCTACGAATTTCAAGTATCTACCCCAATAGTAATAACAAAAGAAATAAAGGGCGTGTTAAACGAACCTATCGAAAGATTATATGTTGATATCCCGGAAAGATGCGTTGGGAACATTATGGAACATATGGGAAGAAGACAGGGAGAACTTCAAAATATGGATTCGATGAACTCTAGAGTTCGCTTGGAATTCCTTATTCCCGAAAGAGGATTGTTGGGGTATCGAAGTGAGTTTCTTACCAATACAAGTGGTGAAGGAGTAATGAATACAATTTTTCACGGCTATTCTCCTGTAAAAGGAGAAATGCCAAGGAGAAGGAACGGTGCCTTAATTGCTTATGAAACTGGAGAAGCCGTTACTTATGGACTTTTTAATGCTCAAGGAAGGGGCACTTTGTTTATACAGCCTGGAACGGCAGTTTATGCTGGGATGATTGTCGGATTTTCTCCGAAGCAGGAAGATTTGGTTGTAAATGTTTGTAAAAAGAAACATGTTACAAATATGAGGGCTGCAGGCTCAGATGAAGCTCTTAGACTAAATGTGCCCAAAATAATGACTCTTGAAGAAAGTCTTGGGTTTATTGAAAATGATGAAATCATGGAAGTAACTCCTAAATCTTTACGTATGAGAAAGAAAGTTCTTTCACATGACCAAAGATTGAGAAACACAATGAAAGAAAGAAGAAGAGAAGAAGCGGAAGATCTGTAAGAAGAACTATATAACCTCTACAAATAAGCAAGCATAAAGGAAGAATCCGCTTATTTGTATTAGAGATTCTTTTAATTAGCAAGTATAAAGGGTGAATCTGCTAATCTGTAATAAAGATGCTTTTCAAAGGCTACAAATTGAAATGAAAGTTGATATGTAGAAGATTAGATACAATATTATACTCTTTAATTCTCTTATGGGATTTCTGTTAATCATATGGTAAAATATATAGAAAGAATTAAGTTTTGTATTTGGAGGAATTAAATGCAACTTGCCTCTTTACGTGATTTTATTAACTCAGGGAATAATATTTACTATACCATAGCTTTGATAGTAATATTGCTTCTCTTTGTCATAGCTATGATTTCCCTTTCAATTTCTCGGAGAAAAAACAAGAAGAAAAGTCTTGCGGAAAAGGGAGCCTCTGATGAGTTGTTGTCAGAGATTAAATCAAAACCTAATTCTCCGCTTGGCGTTTCAGAAGAATCAGAAATAAAAGATTCCTTAGATTGGGAATCGGATCAAGCTGTTTTTGTTCTCCCAGATGAATTGATGGAGGGAGCTTCGGGATATGAAGAAAGCGAAAAGAACGAGGATGATTTGTTCAACCGAGTTACCGGCTATTCTTTAAGTGAGAATCAAGAAGATAAGAAAGAAGATGGAAAGGCCCCTATACGAGAATACGAACCCAAAGGAGAATCTGACTTAACTTCAATAATAATGATTCCGATCAAAGCTAAGGAGAAACACGCAAGGGAAAAAAATAGGAATGTTGAGCCGGAAAGAAAAGAAAGCGTTTTTGAAAAAGACTTTATTTATGATCCTGATACGGCAACAAGGCCTGGAACAATTCAAATATATACTGATAACGCAGCAAAATTTAGATTTAGGCTGAAAGCTAGTAACGGTAGAACGGTTGCTCATTCACAAGGTTATACGCAAAAAATTAATGCAAAAAATGGAATTGAAGCAGTAATATCGGCTGCTAGAACGGCTGATATATCCGACAGGACTATTAAAGATAGCATACCAATAATTGGAAGACCAGTTTTCGAGATATACTTAGATAATGATGGCAAATACCGTTTTAAACTAATTGCAGCAAATGGGAAAAACATATTGGCGAGTCAGGGTTATTTCGAAAAAAAGAACTGTTTAAACGGAATCCAATCGCTTAGAGATATAGTTGCACTGCATGAAATAAAAGATGTCTCAAATATAGTGGAAAAGGAGATCCCTCCCCTTGAAATTGAGCCGATTTCAATAGGAATATATAATAAAAAAGGCTAACAAAGGTAATTTTTGTTTATACAAATTAAGCAAACCGGTTAAGATAACCGGTTTGTATTAATGATAGATGATCTCTTGGAAAGAATGAGAAGTATTAAGGAATACCCTTCTTATGAACAGAATAGGAGGTTAGTACTATTTTTCTTTTAGAAAGATAGACCGAGCTATAGCAAAATATTGAAGAAAAATCTTAAAAAATATATGGAAAAAGACGATCTTATTACGTTACTTTAATTAGCGTATATTGACTTAAAGAAGGGTATGGTATAGAATATCTATTGTATATTGGAGGAGTTTTGGATATTGTAATTTTAGATGGATATTGTTTGAACCATGGAGACCTTAATTGGGATGGGTTCTCATCTTTAGGAAACGTAAAATATTTTGATCGTACACCTTATGAGATAATACCAGAAAGAATGGGTAATGCCTCAATTTTAATTACTAACAAATGTAATATTGACAAAGATTTGATTGACAGGTTACCTTGTTTGAAATATGTAGGGGTTTTGGCAACTGGATACAATAATGTTGATTTGGAATACGCAGCACAAAAGGGTATTACCGTAACCAATATCCCCACTTATGGGACAGAGAGTGTTGTCCAAATGGTTTTTGCATTACTCCTTGAGTTATATACTTCTCTAAGATTTCATGCTGATAGTGTGAATAAAGGGGAATGGAGTTCTTGCCCTGATTTTTGTTATTACAAAGATGGTGGATTGAGGGAACTGTTTGGAAAAACCATTGGTATTATTGGGTATGGGAGAATAGGCTCAAGAGTTGGGGATGTTGCCCAAGCATTTGGTATGAACGTTATCGCATTCGATAAGTATCATTCAAAAAAAGAGACTGTTTCATTTCGTTACTCAAGTTCACTTGAAGAGCTGTTATCTAATTCAGATGTAGTGTCTCTTAATTGTCCTTTGACTAAAGAGAATAGAAATATGATAAACAGCGAGTCGTTATCTCTGATGAAGAAAACCGCAGTTTTAATTAATACGGCGAGGGGCCCTCTTGTGGATGAAAAAGCTTTGGCAATTGCCTTAAACGAGGGAATTATCTCTGGGGCAGCGTTGGATGTCCTTTCTCAAGAACCACCTTTAGCAGATAATCCAATAATAACGGCAAAAAATATTGTCATTACTCCCCACATATCCTGGGCCACACATGAGGCTAGGTCAAGGTTAATGGACATAGCTGTTTCAAATTTAAAAGCGTATATATCCGGAATGCCGGCAAATAAAGTAAACTAATTAAGAATTTCGGGAGTAACCCGGTAAAAGGAAGAAAAATGGATAGAATAGCAATAATTGATTTAGGTTCAAATTCAGCCAGAATAGTGATAGCTCAGGTATGTGAAGGGGGATATTTTTCCGTCATTGATGAGCTTAAAGAGCCTGTGAGGCTCGCAAAGGGAATGGAAGTTGATGGTTTTTTGAAGCCGCTTAGAATAGCCCAAACATTAAAAACACTGTCAACATTCAAAACTTTATATGAAAGTCATAATGTTGATAAAGTTTTTGCTTACGGAACGGCTGCAGTAAGAACGGCAAAAAACAGAAATGCTTTTGTAGAAGAAGTCGAGGCGGTATGCGGTATTAAGCTTCAGGTCCTTTCGCAAGAGGAAGAAGCTACATTCGTATATGAAGGTGTGATTAATTCTATGGAGATACCCAAAGGTCTTATTATAGACATTGGGGGCGGAAGCACCAAAATGATTTATTACAATCGCAGAGTAATGATAGCTCAAGACACATTACCCTTCGGAGCGGTTACAATTACTGAGAAGTTTGCGCATATTGAACAACCAGAGGCTAGGGCTGTTGCTATTGAGCAGTTTGTGGGAGATTATTTATCTGGGATTCAATGGTTAAAGGATATTGATCCGGAAACTCAGCTTGTAGGTGTTGGAGGCTCAATAAGAAATCTTGGAAGAATTAGTCGTAAACTAAAGAATTATCCTTTAAATATGGCTCACAATTACATAGTATCCTTCGTAGAATTCGATACAATTTACGATACAATTAAACCTTTGTCCCTGGATAAAATGGCTAGGATAAAAGGGCTTTCAAGTGCAAGAGCCGATATTTTTCCCGCAGCTCTTTCAATAATTCAAGCGTTAAAAAAGGCCACAACTTTCCAAGAAATTATCATAGGTGGAGCAGGATTGCGAGAGGGAGCAATGTTTAGATATGCTGTTCCGGGAATTATTGAGAAACCTATTAGCGACATAACTGGACATAGCATATACACTTTGCTCAACAAATTTGATATGAATCTATCTCATGCTGAGCATGTTTTTGACTTGTCAATGCAACTTTTTAAACAGTTGAAAGTTCTGCATAAACTTCCAAGACCATATATGAAAATACTGCGTGTATCTAGTATGCTCCATGATATTGGCACGAAATTTAAGTTTTATGATCATCATAAGCATTCCATGTATTTAGTAATGAATAGCAATTTATATGGAATCCCACAAAAGGATTTAGTTATGGCGAGTTTGGTAATTGGGTGTCACGAAAAAGAGAGTCTAGAAGAACTTGGGATGGAAAAATATATAGCAATGCTAGACGAAAGTGAAATCGAGGCAGTAAAAAAATTGGGAGTTATTGTTAGAATTGCTGAATGTTTCGATAGATCTAGAGGGGGCTTAATTACCGAGATAAATTGTGATGTTCTTGGAGACAGTGTGATTTTAAAAACCAAATCGAAAGGGGACATTACGCTTGAGATAAAAAATGCTATGAATGCATACCCTGACTTCAAGAGAGCATTCAAAAAAACTTTAGAGATTCTATAAGAAAATATGAGAGTTTTGCTTGCATCTGCCTCTCCAAGACGGAAAGAGATATTATCCCAAATATTTAGTGAATTTGATATCGAGAGCTATAATATCGATGAAAATTTCGTTGGTAAGGATCCGGACGATACAGTATTGCAGATTGCGAAACGCAAGCTAATGGCCGTTCCAGATAAGAACCGATATCAGGTTATTGTTGCCTGCGACACTCTGGTATATCTTGATGGAAAGTATTACGGAAAGCCTAGTTCGAGGGACGATGCAAAAAGAATGCTTACGGAATTATCTGGAAAAACACATAAAGTGATTTCTGGATTAATTGTATTTTTTGAAGGAAAAATAATTGAAAGAGCAATAGTATCAGAAGTAACCTTCAAAAAAATCTCCGAGGGAGATATAAAATTTTACTTAGATAACTTTTCATTTTATGACAAGGCGGGGGCATATGCTATCCAAGATGATATCCTTGTAGAAAAATTATCGGGTAGTTACTACAACGTGGTTGGTTTACCAAAAGAAGAATTGGAAAAAATCATGCTGGAGATAATTAACGAAGGAAAAACAGATGAAAGGTAACAAGAAGATTTTTTTGGATATTGGTTCTCAGTATATATCTTTTTATACCGACTCATGTTTTTTGAGAGAGAGAAATCTCGCTGTTGTGAGAAGGGGATACGGGCTGGAATTGCTGTCTTGTGGTTCGGACACGCTTTCCATGATAAAATCACTTCCCGAACATAGTTACGTAGTGAAGCCTCTCGAAAACGGGTCCATTACTAACCCTGAAGCATTAGAGCTTGTTTTGAAAAGTCTTTTTTCTAAATATTTCAAGAAAAGAATTATAGATAAGTGTCAGGTATATTGCCTTATTCCATGCGGACTCTCTATAGCTGAAAGAGAATCGCTAGAAAAAATTATTAGCACAACTGGTTATAAAGATATTACTCTTGTTGAGAGTATTCTTGGGCTTCTTCCTTATACAGATGGCAAAGCAACAGCAGTAGGGATACTGGGCGCGAGTATGTCAGACATAGGCATAATAGATAGTAGTGGAATTGTTTCGGGCTTATCTATTAATCTTGGAGGAGATAGCATAAACGAAAAAATTAAAGAGATTGTCCTGGACAAAAAAAATCTTAAAATTTCGGGGACAACTTCGGAAAAAATAAAAATCAACTTAGGCTCTTTATACGAAAATGATAAGTCTTTATACGAGGTAGTGGGACAAGATATACTTGACCAACAATTTAGAAAAATCGATGTCAGCGCAGACCATATAAGACCTGCTATACTTCATGCTTACAAAAGATATGTTGATATAATCGAAAGCATTTTGACGACAATTCCCAATAAATCCCTTGGGGAGGTTTCTTTGAATGGATTATTACTTGCTGGGGGAGGCGCAGAGATGAGGGGTGCAATAGATTTTTTTGCAAAATATCTCAAATTACCGATTAGAATTCTTGAAAGACCAGAAATAGCTCATTTAAAAGGCCTAAGTAATTTGGTAAACGATAAGACTGGAAAATATGGGGAGATTTTCGGAAATAATAGATGAGTTTTTCGAAAAAGGGGAGGAATATATGAGGAAAGAAGAAATCAAAAAGCAATTATGGACAATACCTAATATCATTACTTATTTTAGGTTATTTTGTATTCCTTTTTTTATTTGGTGCACCGTTGATAGGGCAACTTACATTTCCTGGGGGGATTATTCTTTTCCAATAATAGGGATGATAATAATGGTAGTTGCAGCTACTTCTGATTTATTCGATGGGATGATAGCAAGAAAGTTTAATCAAGCTACTGCTATCGGAGCTGCTCTTGACCCTATCGCCGATAAACTTATGCATATTTCTGCTTTGTTATCCCTTACAATAATTGGATTCGTCCACTGGGGATTTGTGATCGCACTTATTCTGAAAGAACTTCTAATGATAATAGGGGGTATATTTTTGGTTAAATATAGCCAGCCGATAAAGGCAAATTATGTTGGAAAAGTTGCCTCAGCTTTATTATCCTTTGGTGTATTTATGTCATTTTTCCATGAGTTTTTTAGAGATAAAGCTTTTTATTCGGACTGGATTGTTATAGGAATTTCTTTAATAATAACTTATGTGGCTTTTGCTGGATATCTAAAACAAGCAATTCCTGTTTTTACTATTGTGTTAAAAGCTTTGAAGGAAGGGAAGGATCCCAATGATGTTTTTGAAGCTAGGGCAAAAGAGGTGTCTAAGGCTTCGCAAAAAGATGAAACGGATAAATCTACCAATAATAATTATACCGTTTCACAAGAGAAAGAAGATAAAATGATGGAAAATGAGAATACATTAGATAATTAGTTTTTTTAGACCCTAGTTGTTGAGTAGGTTAATTAAAGAGGAACAAAATATATTTTTGATAATTTACTCATTGCTCTATCATTTTTGAATATTAAGCGATTATGGTTTCTTTTAGAGACACAATTCGCTTCTGTGTAGTATTATGTTAAATATACTACCTTGGAATTGACTCAATAATATGTTGAAGAGAGTATTTTTCTTATTTTGAGTTAATTACGATTTGAAAGATAAAAATATTTGTGTGATTGGTGCGAAAGAACAATGGAGGGAATAGATGGCTTTATCAAATAAGTTCGATCCAAAAAGTTTCGAAGAAGAAATATATAAAATATGGGAAGAGAATGGGTATTTTACCCCAACAATTGCAGAGGATAAGAAACCTTTTTGCATTGTTATTCCGCCTCCTAACATTACTGGGCAACTCCATATGGGGCATGCACTGAACAATACTATCCAAGACATCATTATTAGACATAAAAGAATGCAAGGGTATTCTACTTTATGGTTACCTGGTACAGACCATGCTAGTATAGCAACCGAAGTCAAAATCGTTGAACAACTTAAATCGGAAGGCCTGACAAAAGAAGGGATTGGAAGGGAAGAATTTTTAAAAAAAGCTTATCTTTGGAAGGACAAATACGGTGGAAGAATCGTTGGACAGTTGCGCCGGCTTGGAAGCTCATGCGATTGGACAAAAGAAGCTTTTACGATGGACCAAAGATGTTCCAAAGCAGTCAGAGAAGTCTTTGTAAATTTGTATAATGAAGGGCTTATTTATCGAGGGAGTCGCTCTATTAATTGGTGCCCAAGTTGTCATACAGCGCTCTCTGATGCTGAGGTTGAATACGAAGAGAAAAAGAGTAATCTTTGGTATATAAGGTATCCATATGCGGATAATTCTGGATATTTAGTAGTTGCAACAACAAGACCAGAAACTATGTTAGGTGATACAGCTGTTGCGGTTAATCCTCAAGACCTAAGATATAAAGATAAAATCGGAAAAAATATTATCTTACCTTTGACAAATCGAGAAATTCCAGTTATTGCAGATGATTATGTAGAAATTGGATTTGGAACGGGGGCGGTCAAGATAACGCCTGCCCATGATCCTAACGATTTTGAAATTGGCCAAAGGCACTCTCTTGACTCGATATGTGTAATTGATGAAAGTGGTATCATTAATGAAAATGGATTAGCATATTCTGGTTTGACTCGTGAAAACGCCAGAAAAAGAGTCGTTGAAGATTTAACGAGTAAAGGATTCATTGAAAAAATTGAGAAATATAACCATAATGTTGGGGAGTGTTACCGTTGTAAAACTGTAATAGAACCAAGAGTTAGTAAACAATGGTTTGTAAAGATGGATGAGCTTGCGAAACCAGCTATAGCTGCAGTAAAAGCAAAAGAGACTTCATTCATCCCGTCTAGATTCTCAAAGATATATTTTAACTGGATGGAGAATATAAAAGACTGGTGCATTTCCCGTCAATTATGGTGGGGACACAGAATTCCTGCCTGGTACTGTGAAGAATGCGGGGAGATTATAGTTTCAAAAGAAGACCCATCTGTATGCCCTAAATGCAATAGCTCCAAGATCTCACAAGATGAAGACGTCTTAGATACTTGGTTTAGTAGTGCATTATGGCCCTTTTCTACGTTAGGTTTTCCGGACAAGACAAAGGAACTTGATTATTTTTATCCGACAAATATCTTAGTTACAGCATATGATATTATATTCTTTTGGGTCGCAAGAATGATTTTCAGTGGGATTGAACATATGGGAAAGGTTCCTTTCCCTGAGGTGCTTATCCATGGCATTGTAAGGGACGGACAGGGCAGAAAAATGAGCAAATCTCTTGGAAATGGTGTCGATCCTATTGAGATGATTGAAAAATATGGTGCTGATGCTCTAAGGTTAAGCCTTTGCATGGGTGTTGCCCCAGGATCTGATGTTAGATTCAGCGAAGACAAGATAGAACCAGCAAGAAACTTTATCAATAAACTTTGGAATGCTTCTAGATTTGTGTTGATGAATTCAGAAAATGCAGAGATTAGCAAGATGTCTTTTGAAAATTTAACTTCAGCAGATAAATGGATCTTACATAAGTTAAATGTTATTGCGAAAGAAGTAAATCGTAACCTAAAAAAATATGAATTGGGACTGGTGGCTTCCAAGTTGTATGATTTTGTCTGGAGTGATTATTGTGATTGGTACATTGAAGCCGCAAAGAGCACATTGTATGGAGAAAATATTGTGGCAAGAAAGAACACTCTTTCGGTTTTAAATTACGTGCTTAAAACTATTTTAAAACTAATACATCCATTACTTCCGTTTGTTACAGAAAAAATTTGGATTGAATCGGGTGAAAACGGGACTATAATGCTCCAGAGTTATCCTGAGTATCAAAAAAAGCTGGTTTCAACCCAAGCCTACGAGGATTTCGAGTTTATAAAAGAGATAATTAGATCAATTAGAAACTTGCGTGCGGAAATGGGAGTAGAAGCAAACAAAAAGCTTCCAATATTTATTATATCTAATAAGGAAAAATGTGTTTTGGAAAATTCGGAATACTTGAAAAGATTGGCAAATCTTAGTATGGTTACAATTCTAAATGACAAGACAAGTCTTACTCAAAAGACCACAAATATCGTTGTTCCTGACTGTGAAATCTATGTTCCGTTAGGAGATTTGATAGATAGAGATAAAGAGATTGAAAGATTATCGAAAGAGATTCAAAGTGCAGAAAAAGAAATATTTAGGGGCAATTCTATGCTGAATAGTACGGGATTTATTTCTAAAGCCCCTGCTGAATTAGTCTTTTCGGAGAAGGAAAAGTTAGCAAACAACAAGGAAAAAGTTGCCAAACTACGGGCTTTACTAGAAGAGCTAAAGACTGTGGAATGATTATTAGGAGGTTATAGTAAATGAAAGAAAGCAGAATGTGTATTAAATATAGGGTTGGAAAGATAGTGTATGAGGATGATAATTATCAAAATCAACATTATTCCATCGAAGAGATTAGTTCCAGCTCAGGAGTTAAACTAGTTATTACTCCCAAAGAAAAATTAGAATTGATATCTCTGAAACTGATTTATAATCATAAATATGAAACCAGGGATAGATTTTTTGTAAATGGTTATCAATCTTGGACTACAAGTTATGAAGCTTCGGCGGATGATTTTCAAAAAGGGCTTCCATGGATAGTGAAGCTTACTCCCACCGGGAAAAGGTTAGCTTCGACATCAGGAGATTATTCTTTTATTAAATATTCACGAAAACCGGGTGTATTTCATAGCTTTACGTACACTTATATTATAAATGAAGGAAAGACTACTTTATATGGATCTCTCAACGAGAGAACGGGTTTTACTGTTTTTTATGCAGATATGAATAAGTCTAGCTTTATTATAGAAAAGGATGTTGAAGGAGTTTCTATCTTAAAGCCGTATGAATTGATTAATGTAATAAAAATCGAAGGTGGGTATGACGAGGTCTTTGACAAATATTTTGCCGCTCAAGAAGTTAAAAAACCCAGAATAGATCATCTCTCGGGATATACTAGTTGGTACAATTATTTTCAAAATATAAGCCAAGATATTATTCTAAGAGATTTGGAAGGGCTTTATAAAGTAAAGGATTATGCCAATATTTTTCAAATCGATGATGGATATGCCCCTTTCGTAGGAGATTGGCTGGACTCGAATCCAGTTAAGTTTCCGGAGGGCATGAAAAAAATATGTGAAAAAATACACGATAAAGGGTTTTTGGCAGGAATATGGCTTGCCCCATTTAACGTTCAGAAAAAATCAAGGATAGCAAAAGAAAGACCAGAGTGGCTTTTAAAGGATCGTTCAGGCAAACCAATTATTGGATGTATTGCCTGGGGAGGCGCTTATGTGTTAGATATATTCAGTGAACCTGTAAGAGATCATATTAGGAATTTTTTCAATGTAATTTCAAATGAATGGGGCTTTGATATGTTCAAGCTAGATTTTTTATATAGCCAATGCATGAACCCGAGAAATGGAAAGAGCCGTGGACAAATTATGTGCGAGGCAGTAGATTTCTTACGAGAGTGTTTGGGTGATAAGCTTATTTTAGGGTGTGGTGTTCCTCTTGGCCCTGCATTTGGAAAAGTAGATGCATGTCGTATTGGGTGCGACATGGATTTGCAATATTTACCGAAATATTATAACAAACTTAATGTTAATAAGGAGATCCCAAGTGTACAAAACTCAATGACTAGTACAATATTTAGAAGGCACCTTAACGGTAGAGCTTTTTTAAATGATCCGGATGTATTTTTCCTCCGTGATACAAACTTAAAGTTTACCTTGGAACAAAAGAAACTTCTTGCAAAAGTAAATAATATGTTTGGAAATGTACTATTTGTTAGCGACAACATAGGAGAATATTCCCTGGATGCTTTGCAGATTTTGAAAGATGCTCTAAAAAAATCACAGGCAATGATTATTTCTGTGGAGAGTTCAGATGACAAATATTTCACAATTAAATATCTGGAAGGTGGAGAACAGAAAAAAATCTGTTTTGATTTGAATACCGGCAACCAATAATTTCTTTTATTAGGTATCTCTAGATACTAAAACCCTCATATTGTTGAGGGTTTTTTGTTAATAAGGAGGAATAGTTAATTATCCATTGGGGTAACGATCCAACATTGGTTTCCAATAATTCCAAAAGCTTTACTATGCGTGGGATTTTAGGATTTTTCATAGCATTCTAAAAAATATTTTTTTTCAAAAACTCGATTCAGTATATTCTCTTTTTCACCCCCTTATATTTACTTAAATACACGATATCACGATTCAGTATATTCTTTTTTTCACCCCTTTATATTTACTTAAATACACTATATGTTGACAGTAATATATACTTTTGATACACTGTATAGTGTTTTTTAATAATTTTAACTCTATTTTGGAGGTTCTATGCCAGACAAAAATATAATAGCCACTAATTCAGCTACTCCTTTATATGGGGTGACGGATTTGGTGGTACTTGAGGGTCTTGAGGCTGTCAGGCTGCGGCCAGGAATGTATATAGGCACAACCGGGGCGAAAGGCCTTCATCATATACTATGGGAAATTGTCGATAACTCAATGGATGAGGCTGCAAATGGTTATGCAGATACTATAGAGGTTATTGTTTATGAGGACGGATCCGTTTCAGTAGAGGATAATGGGAGAGGTATTCCAATCGAGATTCATCCTAAATATAAAATCAGTGGAATTGAAATGGTGTACACTAAGTTGCATGCTGGTGGAAAATTCGATAACAAGGAATATAAATTTAGTGGAGGACTTCACGGAGTAGGGGCATCAGTTACAAATGCTTTGTCTAAATGGTTGAAAGTTCAGGTGTTTCGCGAAAAAAAGGAATATGTCCAAGAGTTTCACAGTTTTAAAGACGGGAAAAATGTTAAGAGTGGAGTTCCCAAAGGCCCCATTCAATGTGTTGGTCAATCTAAAAAAAGAGGGACAAAGACCACTTTCCTTCCAGATAATGATGTTTTTGAGGGTGTAACTCTTGACAGGCAGACTATAAAACGTAGGATAAGGGAATTAGCATATCTAAATAAAGGAATTAGATTAATCTTTGAGGACAGAAGAGAGAAAAATGAGGAGGGAGATTTTTATCGATATGATTATTGTTTTAAAGGTGGGATATCAGATTTCGTAAAACATCTCAATGAAACAAAAAATCGCCTCTTTGAAAAAGTAATTTATATTAGCGGAGGGTCAGAAAATTTTGAACTTGAACTGGCGATTCAATACAACGATACACCGGTTGAAACAATTATTTCGTACGTAAACAATATACCGACCTCTGAAGGTGGGACACATGAGACTGGTTTTAAACAAGCTTATACCAAATGCTTAAATGATTACGTTAAACGTAATAATTTATTAAAAGCAAAAGACCCTCAATTAATTGGAGATGATTTTAGGGAGGGGATGACTGCAGTACTAAGTATTAGAATGCAGAACATTCAATTTGAAGGCCAAACAAAAACTAAACTTGGTAATCCTGAGGTCAAAGGAATAGTTGAAAGTATAATTAATGAAAAATTACCCGAGTTTTTTGAGGACAGTAAAAACAAGGATCTTCCCTCAATTATTTCTAAAGTTGGTATTAATGCTGGCAAAATAAGAGATGCTGAGAAAAAAACGAAGGATGCGATGAGGGCTAAAAATTCTATGAGTGGACAGGCTCTTGCGGGAAAATTCAGCGCGTGTTCAGGGAAAAACCCACTCTTAAATGAACTGTTCATTGTTGAGGGAGAGAGTGCCGGCGGCTCTGCAAGAAAAGGACGAGATAGAAATTTTCAAGCAGTATTACCTTTAAGAGGCAAACCTTTAAATACAGAAACTGCTAAAAAACATGAGTTATTAAGTAATGAAGAAATTAAGACTCTAATTTATGCTATCGGCGCAGATTTTGATAAGGACTTCAATATAGACAATCTCAAATACGATAAAATAATTATTTTAGCTGATGCTGATCACGATGGGGAACATATAAGAAGCTTGCTGCTTACCTTCTTTTATAGACATATGAGGCAATTGATCTCGGAGGGTCATGTATATTTTGGGATGCCTCCTTTGTATAAGGTAGAAAAACGAGGGGTAATTCAATATGCATACGATGACCAAGAGTTAGACAAGATTTTAGAGGATAATAAAGGCAAGGAAAAATTCAAATTGCAAAGATACAAAGGACTTGGAGAGATGTCAGATGTACAGCTTTGGGATACCACACTAAATCCTAAAACCAGAACTCTGATGAGGATTACGGTTGATGATGTTGCTGAAGCTGATAGGATGCTATCAACTTGGATGGGAAACGATGCTCTTGCGAGAAAAGAGTACATAAACGAAAATGCAAATTTTAATAAGATAGATAAATTTGCTGAGAAAATAGGAGGCTAAGATGGCCAGAGAAAAAGATAAGCAATTGTCTTTTGAATTATATAGCAATGTAATTGAAACCCCAATAGAACAGGCTCTGCCTAGATCTATGATGGTTTATTCTGAGCATGTAATTTTGGATAGAGCTTTGCCAAGAATTGAAGATGGATTAAAGCCCGTTCAGAGAAGGATTTTATATACCATGCATGCTCTCGGAATGAAGCCAAATTCTGAGTACAAGAAATCGGCGAGAGTTGTTGGAGATTGTTTGGGTAAATATCATCCCCATGGAGATCAATCTGTTTACGATGCGATGGTGAGGATGGGGCAAGACTTTAACATGAGAAATGTCTTAATCGATGGGCAGGGAAATTTTGGCTCAATAGATGGGGATTCAGCAGCTGCTATGAGATATACCGAGGTTAGGTTAGCCCCCCTTTCTATGGAACTGCTAAGAGATTTGGACAAGAGAACAATTGTTGATTGGAATAGAAACTTTGATGATACGTTGGAGGAACCAGATGTTCTGCCGGGCAGATTTCCAAATTTATTGGTTAATGGAGCTTCCGGAATTGCGATAGGACTTGCAACTAACATCCCATCCCACAATTTAACTGAGGTAATCGATGGATGCATTGCTATGCTGGAAAGACCTCAAATTAAACTTTCTGAGCTTCTTGATATCATTAAAGGCCCTGACTTCCCTACGGGAGGTTTCCTTGTAGCGGGACAGGACATGTATGAAATGTATGACACTGGAAGAGGAAAAGTTCTTTTAAGAGGAAAACTCGAGATAGAAAATACCGAAGGAGGAAAACAAAATATAGTGATAACTGAGATTCCTTTTTCGGCGAATAAGAGTGGAATTATTAGCAGAATATATAGCTTAAAGGAAGAAAAAAAGTTTTCCTTGGAAAACATCATTGATGTAGACGATGAGTCAGACAGAAATGGAATGAGAGTAGTTGTGAGGCTCAAGAAGGGTTCGGACGCTATTAAGATTTTGGATTCATTATATAAAAACACCGATTTGCAGAAAAACTTTAGCGCAAATATGGTTGCTATTGCGAATGGTAAACCCCGACAAATGGGTTTAATCCCAATTTTGAAATATTATCTTGAGTATCAAAGAAAAGTGATTTACAGAAGAAGCCAATATGATATCGGAGTTGCAAAAACACGGGAACATATCTTGGAAGGTTTTAGCATTATTATGCCTGCGATAGATGAGGTAATTTCTATTATCAGAAATTCTTCCAATAAAAATGATGCAAAAAAGAACCTAAGGGATAGATTTGAGCTTTCAAATAATCAAGCAGATGCAATTCTTGCCATTCAATTAGGTAATATTAACAAAATGGATGTTGCAAAGTTTGAAGAAGAATTGAGCGAATTGAGAAAGGAAATTTCAAAATTAACAAGGATCATATCTTCTGTCCGAGAGCAAGACAGAGTTGTTATGGAAGAACTTATTGAAATACGCGATAATTATAAGACAAAAAGACTTACAACCATTATAAAAGATATATCTGATATTGACGTCACTGCTTTCGATCCAACAAAGAGAACTGCAAAAAAGTGTTTTGCCGTAATAGATTCTTTAGGAGGAGTGAAAATTGTTTCGAGCAGGAACTATCTAAGCACTAACAGGGAAATTGAGTGTAATAGTTATAAAGCTTTAGCTAAGCAACTTGCATTAATAGAGACTAATGAAGAAGCCCTTATTTTTAGTAACAAGGGTTACTGTTACAAGTTTGATTCACAAAAAATTAGAGAGAAGCAGTGGGATGAATTAGGTGATCAGTTATCTGACTATTTTGAGACTCAAAGTACAGATGAAAAAGCTGTTAGTATCCTAACCTATAAACCTGAAGACGAAGGGGGACTTCAAAGGGATACATTTGCTTTTACGCAAAAGGGTTATGTGAAAAGAAGCTCTTTACAAAGTTATATAGTGGCCAGAGAAGCATTTCAATACATGAAAATCGCCGAGGATGATTCAGTTATTGGCGTTGAATACGCTATAGATAATAGTACAATTTTCTTCGTATCCTCTGATGGCCAATGTGTAAACTCTGAAACCTCGGATATTCCATGTCAAGGGAGGATTGCCGGAGGGGTAATAGTAATGAATTTAAATGATGGGGAAACAGCAGTATTTGCCTCACAGGCAATAGTAGAAAAATCTTATGATCTTAATGGCAACGAAGAGTATATGCCCCTTGGGGAGATAATAATAATTAACGATAAAGGATACGGCAAAAGGGTAATATCCGCAGAGTTCGCTCCAATGCGACGCAATAGGAAGGGAGTAAGAATTATGGATATCTATAACGAGAATACCAAGGTTATTTTTGCCTCAAAAGTTTTAGAACCCTATGATGTTGTGTTTGTGGATGCCGAAAATAATATTAAACATATTAATTCGGAAGAAATAAGAATTGAAAGTAAGGATACTAAAGGAAGGTCTTTAGTATCCGGAATGAAGATAAGAATGATTTCAGGACATGTTGATAATTTGTAGAAGGTGAATCCCTTTTTCAGGTATAGGAGAACATATGAAACCTTTGGTAGCAATAGTTGGAAGACCTAACGTAGGTAAATCGACTTTTTTCAATAAAGTATCTAAAACGCGTTCAGCCATAGTTAATAACACTCCTGGGGTGACTCGGGATAGGGTTTACGCAGATGCTGATTGGTTGGGGTATAAATTTACTCTGATAGATACTGGCGGAATAGAAATGAAGAGCGATGATTTAATGTGGCGTGAAATTAGAAAGCAAGCTGAGATAGCAGTAGAATTATGTGATATTATCCTGTTCATGGTGGATGGAAAGATCGGTATTAATCCTGGAGATTATGATGTTGCCGATTATCTTAGAAAATCAGGTAAACCAGTGATTCTTGTGGTAAATAAACTTGACGATGGAAAGGATGATGGTATCTACGACTTTTACAACCTTAATATAGGTGCGCCTCATGGTATATCGTCTGAACACAGCTTAGGGCTTGGAGACTTACTAGATGAAATAGTGGCATTTTTCCCTGATTTGGAAAGAAATATAGAGGAAGATCCCAATATTACGAAGATCGCAATTGTAGGAAAACCTAATGCGGGAAAATCTTCCCTTTTGAATAAAATATTAGGGTATGAAAGAGCTATTGTGACAGATATTCCGGGAACAACCAGGGATGCTATAGACACTCCATTTGAAAGAGATGGAAAGAGATACATGTTAATAGATACCGCTGGAATCAGGAAAAAATCTAAAGTGTCTGAAGATGTGGAATATTATAGCGTGGTAAGAAGCATCTCTGCAATTAGGAGAGCGGATATAGTACTGATTGTTATTGATGGGGTTGAAATGATATCCGAACAGGACACAAAAATATGTGGACTTGTCCATGATGCGGGAAAGCCTAGCATAGTGGTGGTTAATAAGTGGGATGCTGTTGAGAAAAACCCTGCGATTACTTTCGAGGTAACGCAAAAGATACTTAAGGAATTAAAATTTATGGACTATTTAAAGATAGCCTTTGTAAGCGCGCTTACAGGAAAAAATGTGGATAAGCTTTTTGATACAATACATGAAGTATTTGATAATTCCTCAAGAAGAATTGCCACTGGGTTATTGAATGATATTATAGGGGATGCTATTATGCTTAATCCTCCTCCGACAGATGAAGGAAAACCAGTAAGGATATATTATTCAACGCAGGTTTCAACAAATCCTCCGGTTTTTGTGTTCTTTGTTAACAATCCAGAAAGAGTTCATTTTTCTTACATTAGATATTTGGAAAATCAGCTTAGAAAAGCCTTTCAATTCGAAGGTACTCCAATAAAACTAATTATGAGATCTCAAGATCAGAAGGAATAGCCCATAGTTAATGTAATATAAAATAAAAATACATTTTTTCATAAGTTTAATACATAAGTTTAATAAATATATAAAATTAGCCATTCATTTAACTTGATTGTCCATTGAAAATACTTTTTTATTTTCTTGTCGCTTTCTCTCAATTCATTTGCATATTTTGGTTTATTTTAAGTATTATTATTAAAACTAACTGATAAGGAGCAATAACATGGACTTCCAAGGAACAGATTTCTTGAAGAATGAATTAAAAAAAGAACAAGAACTTCTTGATATATACAAAGAGAGGAAACTAAACTTGGATATGTCTAGAGGAAAACCATCTACGGCTCAGTTGGATATTTCTTCTTCCTTACTAGATGAATTGACCTCTACTTCCAATTTTGGAAAAATCGATTATAGAAATTATGGGATAAATGATGGTATCTCTGAAATAAAAGAAGTGTTTTGCGATTTGTTAGGGATAAAAAGCGAGGAAATTATTGTATCGGGAAATGCTTCTTTAACTCTAATGTACGATTCATTGCAAAGGGCTTTACAGTTCGGAGTACTAGGGGGAATCCCATGGAATAAACAGGGGTTGATTAAATGGTTATGTCCAGTTCCTGGTTATGATAGGCATTTTGCGATTACTGAGTTATTCGGAATACAAATGATAAATATTCCTATGAAGGAAACTGGCCCTGATATGGATTTAATTGAAGCGCTTATCCATGATGAGTCTGTTAAGGGAATATGGTGCGTCCCAAAATACAGTAATCCACAGGGGATAATCTATAGTGACGATACAATAAAAAGATTTGCTAAATTAAAGCCCAAAGCGCAGGACTTTAGGGTTTTTTGGGATAACGCATACAATGTACATGGGTTGTATGGATTCGATCAAATGTTGGATGTGTTTGCGGAAGCAAAAAAAGAAGGGAATGAGGATCTGTTCTATATTTTTGGATCGACTTCAAAAATTACGTTCGCAGGTGCGGGGGTAGCTTATCTTTATGGGAGTCAAAAAAATATGGATAGCATAAGAAAGTTTATAGGGATACAGACTATTGGTCCTGATAAGTTGGTACAGCTTTCACACGCTCGTTATCTTAAAAACAAAGATAATATTTTGAGATTAATGGATAAGCACGCTGATTTTCTTAGGCCTAAATTCGAAAAGGTTTTAGAAATTTTAGATGATTCTTTTGCAGACATGAGTATTGTAAAGTACTCTAGGCCTAGGGGCGGATATTTTATTTCTGTGGACTTACGGGAAGGCACCGCAAAAAGGACACTGAAGATTGCCTTGGAGGCAGGAGTAAGGTTTACTAATGCGGGCGCAACCTTTCCTTATGGGAATGACCCTTATGATTGCAACGTAAGAATAGCACCCTCTCTTCCTCCGATTAATGAATTAATTACTGCAATGGAAATATTTTGTTGCGCGGCAAAGATAGCGTATTATGAAAAAGAATTAGGTGTATATTAATCGTGCGTTTCGTTAAGGATTTTCTTTTCTTGCTATTAAAATAATAAAATTTCTACTCTCAATTAAAAATGCACCCATATGGGTGCATTTATTATTTTAAACAATTGAATTTTTAAGCTTTTGTGGAATAGTTGGGACTTTCTTTAGTTATCATAATATCATGTGGGTGGCTTTCAATTAAAGAAGCATTGGTAATTTTAATAAATTCAGAGGTCTTTCTTAATTCTTCTATATTTTTCTTCCCGCAATAACCCATACCTGAGCGAATTCCTCCAACAAGTTGGAATATTACGTCTGATACAGAACCTCTATAAGGAACCCTTCCTTCTACTCCTTCAGGGACAAGCTTTTTAGCATCTTCTTGGAAATATCTATCTCTACTTCCAGCTTCCATTGCGCCAATTGAACCCATACCGCGATATACCTTGAAGCTTCTTCCTTGGAAAATCTCAAGTTCTCCTGGACTCTCTAAGGTGCCTGCGACCAAACTTCCAATCATTATTGCGTTTGCTCCTGCTGCGATTCCTTTTACAACATCGCCAGAGTATTTAATTCCTCCATCTCCAATAATTGTCTTCCCTAGTTTGTCAGCCATTTCAGCACAATTCATAATAGCTGTAATTTGTGGTACGCCCATACCTGCGATAATTCTAGTTGTACATATTGATCCAGGGCCCATTCCAACCTTCACAATATCAGCTCCATTCTCTATCAAGGCTTTTGTCCCTTCGGGGGTTGCCACATTCCCCGCGATTATAGGAACAATAGGGTATAAAGATTTAATCTTTCTAACAATAGTCATTACTTTTTCTGTATGGCCATGTGCAGTATCTATTGCAATGACATCAACCTTTGATTTTACTAATTCTGCGACTCTTTCTAACGTGTCTCCGGCAATCCCTACTGCAGCGCCAGTAAGTAATCGGCCGTTTTTATCCTTAGCGGAATTAGGGAATTGAATTGACTTTTCGATGTCCTTGATGGTGATTAGACCTTTTAAATTTCCTTCGTTATCTACTAAAGGCAATTTTTCAATTCGGTGTTTTCCAAGGATTTTTTTAGCCTCATCTAAAGTTGTTCCAACAGGGGCTGTTACCAGCCTTTCTTTTGTCATAACATTATCTATCTCTTGGTCAAAATCTGTTTCAAATCTCAGGTCTCTGTTTGTTAGAATACCTACCAGTTTGGTCCCTCTTGTTATTGGGACTCCACTAATTTTGTATTTGCTCATTAAGGCCAATGCGTCCGAAACTTTATTTTCAGGAGACAAAAAGAAGGGGTCAGTAATAACACCATGTTCACTTCTTTTTACCTTGTCTACTTGCTCTGCTTGATCTGCGATAGAAAGATTTTTATGCAAAATGCCGATTCCACCTTCTCTGGCCATGGCAATTGCCATCTTGTATTCAGTTACTGTATCCATAGCGGCAGAGAGCAAAGGAACATTTAGTACCAGTCCTTCAGCCAACTTAGTTGAGAGGTTTACATCTTTAGGCAAAATATTTGAGTATCCTGGGACAAGAAGAACATCATCGAAGGTAAGACCTTCCATTACAATTTTGGACATATTTTCCTCCTAATACCTTTTTGTTATTATATTGTAAGGCATATATATTGTCAACAAAAACCCTTTCTTAGAGAAGGAATTAACCGCATTTATCCTAGGATCACATATAAATATTTAGCTCCAAATGAACCCCCGATTATTGAATTATTCTTAGAATAACAATAATGCATTTAATAGTTTTTTTGGATGTAGGTTGTATGATTGCTTTAATCTATAAAATTGCTTTATAATTACATAGTAATTCTAGACTTATGGAGGATATTATGAGTTTCGTTGGTACAGTAAGTAGAGGGATAAAAGCCCCCATCTTTAAAAAAGGTGATAACTTAGTTCAAATGGTTGCTGATTCAGTTTTAAAAGCCTCCGAGGTGGAGGGGTTTAAACTGAGAGATCATGATGTAATAGGTGTAACTGAGGCGGTAGTAGCTAGAACTCAGGGCAATTATGCTTCTGTTGATCAAATAGCGCAAGATGTAAGAGAAAAATTTGGAGATAATCCTGTTGGCCTAATATTCCCAATTCTTTCAAGAAATAGGTTTTCTATCCTCCTTAAGGGAATTGCTAAGGGGACAAAAAAATTATTTATAGTTCTTTCTTATCCCAAAGATGAGGTAGGTAATCCTTTGATTGACCCTAATTTGGTCGATGAGAAAGGAGTTAATCCCTATTCGGATGTTTTTACCGAAGATGAATTCAGAGAATTGTTTGGTAAAATAAGCCATCCATTTACTGGAGTTGACTATATTAAACTTTATAGAGAAACTGCAGGAGGAGAATGTGAGATAATATTATCTAACCGAATTGAAACAATTTTAGATTACACCCCTTATGTGATTAATGCTGACATACACACGAGGAGAAGAACAAAGAGAATTCTCTTAGAAAAGGGAGCCAAAAAAGTTGTTAGCCTGGATGAGATTCTCTCTAAAAGTGTTTCCGGGAGTGGATATAATGAGGATTTTGGAATTTTGGGAAGTAACCTGGCGACAGATGAAACTGTTAAGTTATTCCCTCGAGATGGCCAGATATTTGTGGATAAACTCCAACAACTTATGTTCGAAAAGACAGGAAAAAAAGTAGAAGTTATGATATATGGAGATGGAGCTTTTAAAGATCCAGTTGGAGGAATATGGGAGCTTGCCGATCCAATAGTATCTCCCGCATATACTCTAGGATTAGTTGGACAACCAAGCGAACTGAAATTAAAATATCTTGCTGACACTGTATTGTCAGAAATTACTAGTGAGCAAGAAAAAGAAGCCGAATTAAAAAGATTGATTAAAGCTAAAAAGGGCGATTTAGTTAACGAAAAGGTATCTCTTGGAACTACTCCAAGGAGGTTGACCGATTTATTAGGATCTTTGTGTGACTTGACTAGTGGTAGCGGGGATAAAGGAACCCCCATAATATTAGTGCAAGGTTATTTTGATAATTTTGCATCCGAATAGTACATTATTATGATGATTTCTGGGAGGAAATTATGCCTGATTTACAAGAACTTCTGAAAGAACTAACTCTTGAGGAAAAAGCAGCTCTTTGTTCGGGGGTTACAAGTTGGCAAACAACCCCAATAAGAAGATTGGGCATACCGAGTATTTTTATGGCTGATGGCCCTCACGGGATAAGAAGGGAAATTGCGGGGAAAAAGGTTGATAATATTTCAGGATCGTCTATTCCTTCAACTTGCTTTCCTCCCGCAGTAACTTTAGCTTCCTCTTGGGATAGAGCCCTTTTATGTGAAGTCGGCCAGGCTTTAGCTGAAGAGGCCAAAGAGCAGGGAGTTAGCACTATTTTAGGGCCAGGAATTAACATTAAGAGAACTCCTTTGTGTGGGAGAAATTTCGAATATTTTTCTGAAGATCCTGTATTGACCGCTGAGATGGCTATTGCCTATGTTAATGGCGTTCAAAACAATGGAGTAGGAGTATCTTTAAAGCATTTCGCAGCTAATTCACAAGAGTATATGAGACTTTCCGCCTCTAGTGAGATTGACGAACGTACTCTTCGAGAAATTTATTTATATGCGTTTGAAAAAACGGTAAAAGAAGCAAAACCTTATACACTAATGTGTTCATATAATCCAGTTAATGGAGAACATGCTTCTCAAAATAAGAAGCTTTTAAAGGATATTCTCAAGGATGAATGGGGTTTTGAAGGAATTGTTATGTCTGATTGGGGCGCAGTGGATGATAGGGTTAAAGGTATTGATGCTGGGCTTCATTTGGAAATGCCTTCTTCAAACGGTATAAGAGATAAATGGATTGCGGATGCAGTTAAAGAAGGAAAACTGTCTGAGGACAGGTTGAACACAATAGTATATGAGCTGTTAGAATATATTTTTAAATGTCATGAGAACACAATTAACGCAAAAGGATTTCAAGCGGATTATGAGAAAAACCATGAAATTGCTAGAAAAGCTGCCGCAGAAGGAAGTGTATTGTTAAAGAATGATGGAATTTTACCCCTAAAAAATTTTTCCAATATAGCTGTTATTGGCGCTTTAGCTGACTCTATAAGAACTCAAGGTACAGGAAGCAGTAAATTGGAACCAAGAAAAAAAGTCAGCTTTCTTAATGCACTTGATAACGCAAATATTAACTACAGTTATTTTGCTGCCTATGATCCCGATACCGATGAAACTGACGAAATGAGTTTGAGATATGCAGCCGAACTCTCTAAGGGAAGTGATTTAGTTTTTCTTTTTATTGGACTCACAGATCAGTATGAATCGGAAGGATTTGACAGAAATACACTTGATATCCCCTTTTCCCATACAGAACTTCTTGAACGAGTTACCTCAAATAACAAAAATGTAATAGTAATATTAACGGGAGGCTCCCCTTCAATAATATCGTATGAAAACAAAGTTAGGGCAATCCTAAATGTATATTTGACCGGAGAAGCAGGAGGAGAGGCTGTTTTAGACCTAATAACTGGGAAAATTAATCCTTGTGGAAAGCTTGCTGAAACATTTCCTATTTCTTTATCAAGCAATTTGGCTTCCAAGTATTTTGCAAAGGAAGTTGCCGAATACAGAGAGGGTATATTTGTGGGCTATAGATACTATGATTCAGCGAAAAAAGATGTGAAATATCCTTTCGGGTACGGTTTATCTTACACTTCTTATGAGTATGCTAACTTAGTTATTTCTCCTTACAAAGAAGATCCAAAATTGACCTATTTAATCTCTTTCGATGTTTCAAACACAGGAACAATTGCAGGAAAAGAGATTGCTCAAATATATGTTAAGAGCAAAAATAGCCATATTTTCAAGGCAGATAAGGAGCTTAAGGGTTTCGAGAAGATTTACATCGAACCAGGTGAAACAAAGACAGTAAAGGTCTTTCTTCCTAAAGAGGCGTTTCAGTTCTTCAACGTTAATTCTGGGAAATGGGAGATTGAAACAGGAGAATATGAAGTGATGGTGGGGGCATCTTCAAGAGATATTCGTTTAAGAAGCGATATTTATGTTGATGGATCGGCTATGAATATTCCTGACTATTCGACAATTACCCCATCATATTATTCCCTTTCTAATATTGATGATATTCCTCTCGATGAGTTTGAGAGTTTGCTTGGAAGGAAGGTTAATAGATACATTAAACCTGGAAAAGGTGAATACACATTTAATACCTGTGTAAATGAGTTTGATGCAACGTGGTTTTCCAGATGGTTTAAAAAATTCACAGTTAGAAATAGCAAAATACTTCTACCCAGAAACAGTACACCTGCCGAGAAAAAAATGGTTGTTAATGGAGCACTTGCATTCCCTGTCCGAAACTTATTTGCCATGAGTGGAGGGGTGGTTACCTATAAATCCTCACTTGGAATCTTGATGATGTTTAACGGGCACTTTTTTAGGGGGTTGTTTAAATTGATAAGTGGATTTTTCAGAAAAGACATTCCCAAGAAGGAGATTTATCCCTTAGATTAATCTTCTTGATTTGCGTAACTATTTATTCTTATCTTTTGAAATTATCTGTAATTCTCTGTTGATTTTCAAAATAACCTACTTTATTTTTGAAATATAATATAATTCTCTAGAAATATAACGCGTTTTCAAGTTGCTTGTTGCTTATCTATTTGCTAAGGAACAAATAGGGGAAGTTTCGACAAGACCGTAAACTCCTAGGCTAACTTCCCTCTCAAATTCCCCCCGAAATTTACTTAGGGAGGTTACTTAATTTTTGAGGGCAACTTTCACCTCAAAATTTTTTTACGCTAACTTCCATTTCAAATCACACGGTGGAACTCATTTAGAAAGATAACTTGATTTTTCGGGTTAACTTCCACCTCAAATTTTTTCCTAGCCAAATTTCCATTTCAAAATCTACCCCGAAGCTTACTTTGGGAATTATCTATTTTGATTGTATTTAAACTCTTAACTAATCATTGACTTTTATTTTATTTAAATAAAAATAGTATCATGTTATAATCATAAATATGAAAGAAATCGTTGCCGCGACAAATAATCCCGATAAACTTAGAGAGATTAGAGAAATTTTGGGTACCAAATTTTCTATATTATCTTTAAAAGATGAGGGAGTATCGGTAGAAATAGTTGAGAATGGTTTGAGCTTTTACGATAATGCTTTGATTAAAGCGAAGACTGTGACTGAACTTACAGGTAAACCTTCACTCGCTGATGACAGCGGACTTATAGTTCCTGCGCTTGGGGGCGCGCCAGGAATTTATTCTGCGCGATATGGGGGAGAAGATTGTGATAGTTTATTAAATAGGGCAAAACTTTTAAAGGAAATGAAGGATATTGAGAACAGAGATGCTTCTTTTTATTCTTCCATAGTTCTTTTTTTCCCTGATTCCACTGTTGTGTCTGCCGAAGGGGAAGCAAAAGGAATGATATTAAAAGAGGAACAGGGTACAAAAGGTTTTGGTTATGATTCCCTATTTTTTTCTTTTGCCTTAAAAAAAAGTTTTGCCGAAGCAACCCCAGAGGAGAAAAACTCAGTTAGCCACAGAGGGGTTGCCCTGAAAAATTTATTGAAAAAATTGTCTGAATAGAAACAAGGAAGTCTAGCGTATTATGCCAAATAAGGTATCTATAGATACAAAAATATTATTAATTTTTATTGGGATCTTTTCTTTCCTAATAATTTTTTTGTCAAGTATTTTAACCTCTTCTCAAGAAATGACGAATCAATTTGAAGCGCGCGGGTACATCAACCAAATCGATCAAAAAGAAATTTATTATGTTAGGCAGGGACCAAACCAAGAGTTTGGGCTAGGCTATGAGACTCCAGATAAACAAATTTTCCAATATTCTACTTTAACTTCTTTAATTGAGGATGTCCTTTCTCAGCACGCTAAGGCAACCATTTTTTTTGAGGAATCTGTCTCGCAAGTTAGCGAGGCAATTATAATAGATAACTCTAACGACAGAATCAATGAAGAGGCTATACACCTTACGATGAAAGGAACACTGACTAGTATTCTTCCTGGGGGCGCTTTTTATGGAGAAGGAGACAATTCAAATACATACGCTCTTCAGTTTTTAAACTTGGAATCAACGTTTGATAGTTTAACCTTTAATACATCTACTATTTCTGTAAAGATTGCTGATTCATCCATTTTGAATATTTACAATAGTATAATCTATGCGAAACCAGAGTATCGGAATGAATACGATGGAGGCACCATTATAAACAATGGTATTGTCAATATCAAAGAGTCAACAATAGAATGGATCGATATGAGTTCGAACAAACCTAAATTGCCAGATGGCATTACTCCAAATCCTTCAGCAAAAGGTTACGCTATTTTCAGCTATGGAAAAATAATTGTTGATCAAGGTATTACAGAAAATTACAGCTTGATTCGTGGTAACGGGGGTATTTCTATTCAAGAGGGAGGGGAATTGTTGATGTATAATGGATCCCTTCAAAACACTAACTCAGCTTCGGAAGAAGGATATAAAACTCTGTTAGTTTTCAATGGAAAAGCAGATATTTATGGGGGAGAGCTTACTGCAACAGAATCTTCACTAGTTGAGCAACCTGTAGTTATAAAACAATCCACAGTTTCTTTTTCGGGGGATGTCGTAATCGATAGTGCAATATTTATAGGTTCACAAGATGTTAATTTGGGCAGTACAATTACGATTGGTGATTGTATTATAGAAACAGTTCCTGGAGCCTACAACATTTCTATAGAACCTCCAGAAGGAAGCAACCAAATAAACTTAGCTGAAGATGTATCTCAAGTTGAATTAAAGATCGTTGATGTTGATCCCGAAAGAATAGTATCTGACGGATGGGGGGGAGAAAGTGGAGACACTATCCTTTTGGGTGAGGTCGAAAATTTAGTTTCTGAAGGAGAATCTATTTCTCCTAATGTCATTTTTATCTACTATGTTTCTTACTCCTATTTAAATATAGGAGGTTCTTTAGAAACAGATGTTGTTATGGTTAATGAAGGAGACTCGCACACAATATTAGGTAGAAAGAGTGTATACAATGATACTTCCCTAACATTATTGCATTGGTTTGATTCCAATACAAGCGACATATATTATTTGGAAAGTTTCACTTTGACTAATATTCAAAGGGACTATAACTTAGAGGAAAGATTGTTCTTAAATGATTTTTCCCTAGATGAGTTGAACGATTTGGGGGGTGATATACCAGAGAATGGATATTATGTGGTTGCAAATCTTTCGGATTATCAAGATGAGTCTGTTTCATATAATTTTTCCTGGTACTACAAATCTAATGAGTTGGAAACATATTCTTGCTTAGAGGAAGAAAACAATGACAGACTATTTTTCAACGAAGATACTCCAAACGGATATTATAAAATAGAAGTTTTCGCCTCCCTTACTGCCCCAGAAATGTCTGGGATAGGATATATCACTGAAAGTAAGCAATCTGAATTCATTGTTAATTATAACAAGGATCCAGTAGACCCTAACGACCCAGTTGATCCTAACGACCCAGTTGATCCTAACGACCCAGTTGATCCTAACGATCCGGTTGATCCTAATGATCCTAACGACCCAGTTGATCCAGTCCAACCAATAGAATCCCGACCGACAACATTGGAAAGGAACAATTCGATAGCTACTGCTGCAATAGGTCTGACCACAGGTATACTCGCCCTAATTAGCACAGTATTTATTGCTTTTTCGAAATTTCTTGTACCTATTTTATTAAAAAAAATATCAAAAAGATAATATTATTTTCGTATATTTTCTAAAATAGCTGGTAATAAAAACGCAAAAATTTTACTTACAAAGAATGATTTTTTACTAAAATTTTATTTTAAAGTTCATATAGTTTTCACTGCCCATCCATTGATGGACATATTATACGCGTGTATAATAAATACATAAAGAGAACCAGTTAAATGTAGGTAAATATTGAACTGTAGAAAATCTATTTTCAAAAAGACTTATACGATTTTGCTAATAGCACCAATCCTGATGGTGTTGTTTGTTTTTCTTTTTACTGCTAGCTTGCAAAATGTATCTGATTACGAATCTTCTCTGAATATAGTTGCTGAAGCTGCTTTGTATAATTCATCCGTCTTTAACTCAACGCCTCTCTCCGTTTCAGACTTAGGCGCCACTCAGACTATTCTAGTTGATAGTGCGGCTTCCGATAAGGTTAACATCAACAACGCTGCAAAAAATAAGATGGGTGTCCAAAACGAATGGGGAACAACGAGTTGGTCCAGGTTTGAGATTGATTCTAATGGACGTTGGATTCTTGAAGGCGATGGGCAAGATGGAAAAAGAGTCTTGGTCTGGGCTAGATTTCAGATAGATGATGATATGATAAATATTAGAAGGTCTGGAAGCCTATATGCTACTTTGTATAGTGAATACGCTTCTATTGGAACGGGAGACTATTTGCATACTGGTATTGGAAAGGCAGGCTTGACCGATTCAGCTATTTCAACTTCAAGTACTCGAGATAATACCTCTGCTTTTTTATCCTCTCAACAAAAACCTGGATGGTCAGCATGGTGGAGTACTGACAATGCTATGCCGGTTGCAGCTGGAACTGTTACAAGCGATGGTTCTGCAAATGATGCATATATTTACTTTTTCTTTTATGCTGTTGGAGGCGGAAATGTAGCTTTTGGAATAGAGAATATGCGTTTTGTCCTTTCTTATCAAACAGGTAATGCGGTTAAAGTAAATGAGAACCATAGCAAAGTCGGAGGAATAACGCCCTCAAACATTGGATCTCTTGGAGACGCAGAATATCTTAAGAACGCAACCTCTGGCACTTATACAGATTTAGGTAATTCTGCTACTAATTTCAGTTTTGATAATTATAGTGATTATTATTACATGCGTTCTGACGAGATCGTGACAGGATATCGTTTTGCTGGGTGGCTTGAAACGACCTCTAGTTCCCCACCTGTGGCTGATATGGACAGGGCTGATTTTACTTACAACACTACCTTAGCTTCAGCTAGGACAGAAATACAAAGCAAAATAACTGGTTTTGTTGCATGGCATAATGGGACTTCCGCAAGTGGATATAACTATTTAAAAATCGGGAGAGTGGCTGGATCTGGAAATACAAGAATTATTGGAGGACGTAATATTACTGCCGTGTATGTTCCTTTGCAATATGAAATTCGATTTACAAAAACTGGTACTACAGAAGAATACGACCAATGGGTCCCAAGCAGCATTCTTACAAATTTAAGGGTAAACACGATAACCAATGGGGATTCAATATTCTTGGGGTGGAAATCTAACCCTGGAGCGAACGCTTACGTCGATGAGGCGGCTATAGTTAATTTGATTTCTTGTCCTGAAGCAAATATTAATGCTACAGATTATTTTAGGTGTGACGTTTATATAATTATGGAGGCACAGTGGGGAAACTATAGCGTTGGATCTGCGAGCAGTATAACTGTAGCTAGCTATGCCCAAGTTAGTAGAGGGGATTATGTGGACTATTACTACAATGTCACCCTTAAAGACACTACTAATAATACTCTTCAGGGAGTTTACGCTACTTACTCAAGCGGTCCGTTATCCGGAAAGAGTGTTGTTCTTGACAAAGACCCAAATCCTTCCTACCCGAATGGTTACATCCTTCCTTACGTAGCAGGCCAGGCAACTATACACGGCGATATTTTGCGAAAAATATACACTATAACTTATAGTTATTCGGGATGGACATGTTCCCCTACTGTCGAACAGCAAACGTTAATTGCTGGGGTTGGTAAGAGCTTTTTGGATCTTCCGGTTCCCACTAAAACGGATTATATTTTTGAAGGCTGGACATATAGTGGAACCTTAGTGAGATACAATTCATTAACTGGTGTTACGGGAAATATTACTTTGAGTGTGCAAGGATACGAAAAGAAGACTACATCGTATAATACGTATACCTCTTCTTCTGGCTCAACTGAAACGCCTACATCTTTAGATAATAATTATTGGAATAGGTCTTTAGTTGGAAAAGAGGGAGCCATCCAAGATTCAGGTATGAAAGTTTCAATAGATGGAAGTGATTGGATTGGTTTTCGAGATAAGGGTCTTGTCACTGACGGTGACACCTCTAAATACTATAGGCACGCATCAATGTATATACCTCTGGAAGGAGATGCTTTAAAAGCCTATATGCTTGGAGCGACTATAAAGGTTTCTGCATCAGCAGATGGAATCGCTGCGGCAAAGGGCAGATTGGGATATTGGGCAGAAGCAGAAACAAGGATAGCCGTTAATAGCGGATATGTACTTTCGAGTAGTAGTTCATTTCCTGACAATTCATCCTCCTCAATTATTAAGAGACAAAAAGGGGGTAGCTGGGGAAAATCTACTGGTTCAAAAACAACTCCTAATGTAACTCTATCTAGCCCAGGTTTTACAATACAAGTTGCCTCAAGACACAGTGATGAGGCCTCAAGCAATACTAGTTATGAAGCGCAAAGTGGCTGGAAGAATTTCACCTATACGGTGGCCATTACCAATCTGCCTGCCACATATTCTGTTCAACTTAATGGGAATAATGGAACTAGAGCTTTCCCCGGAAATTCTTCCGCGACATCTTATACGATCAATGTGGCGAATACTGCTAATTTTAAAGCAAACATACCATACAATCTTTTTTCTAGAACAAATTATTTTGGCGATGATACCGGGTGGGCCACTTCTTCAGGTGGTTCTCCAAGTGGAACATATTGTCCTGGGGCCTCAATTCAGATGAGTTCAAGCCAAACCATTTATACTGTTTGGTATGAGAAGGGGTATACTGTTGCCTCGTGGGATGTCTTGACCGGTAATAATTCAGGTGTTGCGTACAGAGTTCGACCTCCGGAATATAGAAAAGCTGGCACGGATTTTACAACAAGTAACGTTGCCGCATCTGGGTTGGACTATAATGGGTTCACACGAAGTAGTACTTATGGGTCGAGATATGTAATTAACGACGATGGAGTGTCTGGGGACAGTGCTCATAATACGGGATCTACCCTTACATCGATTCTTGGGTCTGATGCTGATAGAACAAGTGAAAATGCATATTGTTTGATATGGGTTATGAATGCCCCAACTCCTGTTGGGAGCAATTATAACGGTCTTTATGGTCACTCAGTTGAATTGGATCCTTTGGCGAATGTGAGTCTAACATCGATGCCTCAAGGTTCCTCGTATAAAATCGCCAGTTCTGTAGGCGCTGCCAATGGTACAGGATGGAAAAAGGGAGGTGGAGCATATATTGCTACCAACCCCGGCTTTTTATACGAACATGTGGAATCTTCGGCGGCTGATTCTCAGACTTTTAATTGTACAATTTGGTATAGTTGGACTTTTAACGGTAAAACTTTGTGGAGCAAAACAGGGGAAGGGACGGGATTAAGCTCTAACATTACTGTAAATATCCAACCTATAGTTTTGTCTTTGACTAAAAAAACTGAACCAGTTGGAGGATATGCTTACAATGGGTATGATCAGATAACGCCTTACGCAATAGCCGCTCATTCGACTCAAATAGTCGGGAGTCAGGCAGATGCAAACTCCGTTTTTGGAACCGAAAACTCTAGTTCCCTAAGTATATTTGGTGCTACTGGAAAGGGTCTATCAATGAATTATGTTTATGCAAGAGATCCGTTTATCAGCGTTGCAAATGATTACCCAACTACTTTTAGAAATGCTGGAACATATACTGTCAATTCTGCTACCATAAAGTACTTTGAAACTAGTAGCGAGAATAAGAATTATGTTTTTAGAATCGCTGCAGGACAAAGTGGAAACACCGGATATAACTACGTTTATAGCGGGACTACATATACAAGAAGTCTTAATGATGGAACGAATTCTGTAATAATGCAACAAGCGATACTCGATGTTTCTTTGTTTTATGCAACTAAAACCTATTCCTCAAACTCCCCAACTAAGAGATTATTGACACAAGATACAATAGGTCAACACAGTACGCTATATTGGGATATATATATTGATGGTTTACTAGGAGCAGATGAGGCCAACTATAACGCACTCCTCTTAGCAAAATTAAGGAGACAAGGAATATCGGGCTATACTCCTTCTTGGGCTGTTGCTGCGAATGACTTAACTGATCCTGTAAAAAACAATTTAGACCAAAATGTTCAGTACAAGATTGCATTGGAAATTGAAAGATTTAGTAGTGATTACTACGTATATGATTCGGGGGATCCCAATGATTCGTATTATGCAACATTTAGCAATAATTATGTTATGGTTCCTGTTTCTGGAAACTCAACTATCATTTCTATAGATAAAGTCGGTGGTGGGTCAGTGTATGCGATCGTGGGTACAGTGCCTGGTTCTCCAGATTCGGATGACCCCTGGTTTGAAATCAAAGAAGTCGTTATTGACATTACTTGGTCAAATCCTGGTTCGCTGACATATGACGGCACTTTGCAAGGGAAAGTTGGAACGGTGGCTGGTTTAGTAGATGAAACAAATACTTCTCCGGTTTTTTTCTATTTCTTAGATGCTTTTGGTGATCCGAAATCTCTTAATGGCGTATCAAAGAGTTCCAATCTTATTACTGATTTAAAGGCTATCAACGCAGGCGAATATAGTGTGACTCTTTACATTGAACAGACTAACTATAAACTCAACAGTGGACAAAGTGTTACTTGGACAATTAGTAAGCGCTCTTTGGATGTTACACAAACTAAAGGGTATTTGAGCGACTCAGACTCAACTTTCTATGCTAGCGAAAGTACTGCCATTTATGAAAATGGAAAAGATTATGGATATCGATATGTTTTTAGCAATTTAATTACCGTCGGTGGAGTTTATGATTCAGTTTATTTTACTCGCGCACTATACTCAACTACGGGCTATGCATCCAACAATAACGCCTATAACAGTACAAACGCTTCTCCTTATATTACATATATGACATCAAAAATATTAGGGACTAATTTGGACACTACCTCAGCAAACCCATCCAATATCGGGTCTTCTACCTTGCTTGATTCTGCCACTGCAGCTACTTTGACCCAATATCTACTTGCTTATAATGTTGGAACTTACTATACCCAAATTGAAACCCCCATTTCTAATAGTCGAACGGAAACATATTACTATGTTCGTACTGATGGATCTTGGGCTTCAAATTATTATATTTCCAATCTTGCAAGTAATTATGCAAGGTCGACATTTACAATAACTAAGAGAACTCTTACTTTAACTTGGTCGGCAAATTTGAATCCTACATATAATGCTACATATCAAGATACAATGACATTTACAGTAAGTGGAATTCAATCTGGCGATGAGTTAAAAATATCTTTTACTTTACCCGCTCTTATTCAACTTGGAACGGGCTCTTTTACTTCTGTGATTTCTGATTCTCCAGGAGGAGGATCCGTTTCGTCTAATCCAACTTCAATTGCGGGATCGTATACTACAATAGCAGGGGTATCCAATTCTACATATAAATTTAGGGCAATCAATGCTACTTCCTACAATATTTCATTTACTGGAACAGCCGGCACTGCCTCGTCAAACTATGATTATACGACGGCAAGTAAATCGTTTTCTGTTAGCCCTAAAACCTTAAGCTTTTCATGGACTGACAATTATAATATCTCTGGGGCATATGAATATGATGGCAACTACATTGGGCAAACTCTTAGTATTTCTGGAATATTGTCAAGAGGAGCAACCTTAGATTCATTGACGTTAGGGATAACTTTACCAGTGGGTGTAAGAATCATTGAAGATACTTCTTCTGTTGATTCAGACTTGATAAACACTGTTCCAACCGCCACAGCGCAGACATATACTTTGAACAAAAGTGTTCAAAATACTTCAGGTTCTTTGTTATATAGATTTTATGCCAAGAACGCAAATGTGGGCTCTTCTATTTATTCTGCTACGATCGCTAACTTATCAGGAACTCATGCCGCGAATTACACTTTGACAGGGTCAGTTACTTTGAGTAGTTCATTTGTGATAAATCCAAAAGATTTAACTATATCAATTTCTGAACCCCCCGGAAGTCTTGTGTACAATGGACAACTTCAAGGAAGGACTGCGAGTGTTACTGGTTTAGTAGGCACAGACTCCGTTATATTAACGGTTCCTTCCCAAGGAACATCTGCGGGACAGTATAATTACACTGGAAACAGTGTATTAAAACCGGATTATAGTTATTCAGGAGGCGTTCATAATTTTCTTTCCACAAATGCAGGAATATATAGAATTGTAATTTTTGGTATTAATAATACCAATTATCGTCCAGTTAATTGGTTAGGTACTCCAATTACCGAATCTGTTCCATTGATCACAGATTTTGGAATTGAACAAAGGGTTATTGAGCTTTCTTGGGGACAAACAAGTTTCGAATATAAGAGCGATGATTGGACTGTGTCTCTTCCGACAATCAGCAACAAAGTTGGGACAGATAATGTCTCCTTAGCTTGGAATGATTCAGCCCCCACATACATACATATAGCAACTAACGTTGGGAATTATACTGCGAGGATTGCGAGCACAGTTGGTGGGACTGCTGGAGGGAATTATACACTTGATGGAGTTACTCTTACTAAAGCCTGGGAAATTACCCCCAAGGCTTTAAGCTTTTCATATTCTGCGGGTAGTGTAACATATAATTCTGTTTACCAAGAAGGTGCTACTATCACAATTGGTGGGATTTTTGTAGGAGACAATGTCAAATTGACGATTAATTTTCCCGCTGATGTAAAAATGATGATTGGCAGTACTGCTTATTTAAGCCCAGAGACCACAGTATCATCCGGTAATGTTCAGACTAATGCTTTAGTGGGAGGCTCTTCAGGAAACGTTTATTCATTGATGTCAAAGAACGCAGGGACTTATACTTTTTCGATTGCAACTTCTGCGTTAGGCGGAACTGATGCGGGTAATTATACGATTACGATAGCAGTAAACAATAGTTGGACAATAAGCACGAAAGAGATTGATATTATAGGATGGTATGTTGGAACATTCATTCCAGGAGGAGCAAATACTGCGTATGTAGCTCACACCTCTTTCACTTATGACAATACGAATAAGACTGTTACAGCCGGATACAATATTGGGGCAACAACATCAGCGGACAAAAAGGTTTATACCGTCGATACGATTTCTTTCCTATATAACTCAGGTACGCATACGAACGTTCAGAAGAATGCAGCGACATATAGTACAACAGTAACCCTTTCAACAGGGCTCCCGAACAACAACTACACCCTCTCTTCATCCAACAGAACTCTGTCATGGAAAATCAACCAAAAGTTGATAACACTTTCTTTTGGAGAGGTCTATACAACCAGAGTATCAGCATACAACTATACATATGATGGAAACGAGCAGGGTATATCTTTGACTATTTCTGGTATAGCCTCTGGAGACCATATTAAATTGGCCAAAACTGTTGTTGGAACTCTTAGCGTTGAAGGTTTTACCGGTAGTACTGTCCTTGCAAATACCTCATATAATCTTACAGCAAAGTATGTAAATTATAGTTCTGGGGTGGTGCCTTACCAGATTAGCATTACAACGATGACTGACTCAAATGGAAATACCGGATCAAGCTGCAACTATTATATTTCAGGAGGCCTACCTGTTGGGCAAAACTTTACTATAGGACAAAAAACACTAACTTTATCCTGGTTAAATCCTTCGGAAATAGAATATACAGGAGAAACGGTTACTTTCCCATTGCCGAGCATCACAAACCTTATCAGCGGAGATACAGTCTCTCTTTCATGGAATGATGCTTCTCCAACTTATGTGCACACAGCGATAACCGTTGGGGAGTATACAGCAAGGATTTCTAGCGCTTTAAGTGGAACTTCTGCGAATAATTACACACTAAGCGGAGTGACCTTAACTCACGCATGGGAAGTAATAAAGAGAGTAATCAGTTTATCTGTATCATATTCTTCCGCACTTACTTACAACACTGCTTGGCAAACGGGTGGGACAATTACTGTTACCGGTCTAAGAGGAGATGATGAAATAGCGCTTAATGTTTATGCAGATGCAAATATGAAGATGCTTATCGCTCCTGGAGGAGTTCCTGGAAATTCAGTTATTGGAAATTCATCTCCCACGTATTTTACCCCAACGACAGGAAGCTATTCTATGATATCCAACTTGACTTCAGCAGCTGCTACGGAGACAGGGGATAAGTATGTGCTACAAGCCTTGTACGGAAGAGCAAGCAATTATTCATTTGAAATCTCTGCTACTTTGGGAGGAGCAGATGCTGCAAATTATGATTGTGATGGGTTATTAGTGTCTTTTGCTGTAAGTAAAAAAGAAATACAAATTTCAAACTGGTACACAACATGGGATTATTCAACTCAAACTGGAACTCTCTATTCCTCAAACAGCTTTACTTATGATGGAGCATATCACAATGTATATCCGGGCTATGTTGGAGGGGCTACTACCTCAAGTGACTATAAAGTTTATAGCAGTGACTTGGTAGTGGGGAATGTTTTATCTTTCACTTATTCGGGAAATCCAAACTCAGCAAAAAATGCCGGAAGCTACACCACCACAGTAGCTTTAGCTACCAGCCTTCCTAGTTCAAATTATGTATTGTATACAGGTGCAGGAAATAAAAATTCACTATCTTGGGTAATAGCACAACGAGTTGTGCAAGTAAGTTGGGCAGGGGACACCTCAGGGGCTACTTGGGTAGATTTATCTGGAGTACTTACAACAACCTATGATGCACTTTCACACAATATTGAAGCCACTTTTGTGAATAAGGTTACTGGGGATACATTAACTCCGACATATTCAGGAGATAGAAATATAACAAACGCGGGGGTTTATTCTACCACTCTTAGTTCGCTAGCAGGGGCATCTTCAGCAAATTACACACTTACTGGGGCATCTGGATTAACCAAATCATGGGAAATAGAAAAGAGAACGGCGACAATTGGATGGAGCGCAACAACTCCCGTATTTACATATAACGGAGACTTGCAGGGATTAACAGTAACATTTGGAAATGTTATAAGCGCTGATGTATTGGTTTTTGAAGTCACGACGACTACAAATTCAGATACAATTACAGGAACTATTGTCAGCGGTGGTTCGATTGTTTATAGTGACCCAGTTTTTAGTATCACTAGCACTTCGGGGAATACGACAACTGTAGCAACATTAAAAGCTAAACAATACGGAACCTATCAAGTAACAGGCATTGTCTTATCAGGGACCCCAAGCTCAAACTATGATTTAAGTGGACAGAGTTCAACCAATAGTTTCACCATCGGAAAACGTCAAATTACTCTAAATTGGACTAGTTCTTCTCCATATATATATAGGTATGGGACTGAGCAAGGATCCTCCCTCCAAGTAAGTGGAATTTATCCCAATGCCTCTAGGGCAGGTGGATATGATGAAATTAAGTTTTCTCTGAGCATTACCGGGACACTTACCACCAATGATTTAAGTACACAACCCGTCCTTCAAAACAATTATTCTTATTATTTTGAAGCTATTAACGCGGGTACATATTCAGTAGTGGTTTCAGCATCATTACTTGGGCAAGATAGTCAGAACTATGAAGTTCCTGCAGCAGCCCTTAGTAGAACATCTACCTTCATTATTAACCAAAAAGGTATCGCTGTGGACTCTTGGTATGTTAACTCCTTTACACCTGCTGGGCCAAACACTGCTTATGTAGACCACACATCTTTCACATACAACGGAGTTAATCAAACGATAGTTGCAGGGTATCAGGATGGGGGAGCTTCAGATTTTGATGGCAAAGTATACAGTCCAGACACTATTGCATTTGTTTATACTACCGGGACAAATTTGAATATACAAAAGAATGTGGCAACATATTCATCTACTGCGACCATGAATTCTTCTACACCGAGTTCAAATTATTATATTACATCGGGAGCAACTAAAGAATGGAAGATTAATCCTCTCGCAGTTAATGTTAGCTGGACGGGAGATTCATTAGCGACATGGACTTACGCCTCGGGAACATTTTACGTGACTTACGATAGTCAAGCTCATAATGTTATTGCTACCATTAGTAATCGCTATGGGGCTGATGTTTTGACCATTACCTATTCAGGTGATGTAAATAAGATAAACGCTGGAACTTATTCAGTTTCGGTAAGTGGAGTCGGTAATTCCAACTATACTTTGACTGGTGGTAGTGGGTTAAGCCAAGGATGGGAGATAGAAAAGAGACAATTAACTGCGACTTGGGACGCCCTTTCTTCTGCTGTTTACAACGGAACTGAACAAGGACCAAATATAACGATTTCAAACATTGTGACATCGGATGCTTCAACCTTTACCGTTGCCGGGTCAAGTGCAAGCTTCAATGGAAGTATTGTGAGTGGGGGAGGAATCAGCGGAACATATCCTTCATTTACTCTTACCTCTGCAACCAATGCTTCAACATTGATTGCTAAGTTTGCTGCACAAAATTATGGGACGTATACTGCAGAACTAGCTCTTAGTGCTGCTACTGCGCTAAATTATACGATCATTGGAACATTAGAAAAAACATGGTCAATAACAAAGAAATTAATTAGTCTAGTTTGGACAAATAATTCGCCCTTTACCTACAATAGTTCAGATCAAGGTGTTAATCTAACGGTTTCAGGCATTTATGCTTTAGATGAGACAGTTGATAGGTATATCGAATTCGCACTTACAGTGGTAGGAACCGTAACATTATTGGGTTCTCAATTAGTTTCTGGCAATAAAAAATTCGTTAACGGGTCATATGATTTATATGGAAAGAATGCAGATTCATATTCAGTTTTAATTTCCGCTACTCTAGGTGGCCCGTCCGCAGCCAACTATTCCTTGCCTTCTTCTGAAGCAGGTAGAAGAGCGGACTTTGTTATCAATAAGAAAAATGTGGCTATTACTGATTGGTACGTTGGTTCTTTTGATATTGATAATCCTGGCTCGAACGTTGCATACAATGCATCTTCTTTTGTGTATGATAATACTGATAAAACTATAGTTGCAGGGTTTTCTGCTGGAGCTTCATTGAGTTCTGATGGGAAAGTATATAATTCTGATAAGAACAGTATTGCTTTCACTTACAGCCCTACGAATATTAGAAGAAACGCGGGTTCATATTCCTCAACTGTGAGTATGGCAGTTGACAGCATAAGCAGTAATTACCAAGTATCTTCAAACGGAACTAAAAACTGGGTGATTGGCCAAAAAACATTAACGGTGAGTTTTGCGGGAAGTGCGACATACACTTATAATGGAAATGCGCAGGGAGTAACAGTATCAGTTTCAGGGATCGCTTCTGGAGATACGGGAGTAAGATTAACGGTATCTAATTCTGTTATGGATAACGTAGGCTTTACTAGTTCCACATACCTATCCAATACAAACTATGTATTCTCTGCTAAAAATACAGGTAGTTACTATATTGATATAACCGCGATTGTAGATAGCAATGGTAATACAGGGGCAAGCTGTAATTATACTGCAGATTTGCCATTTGAGCATGATTGGATAATCAACCAATTGGCTGTTTCTTTGAATTGGGGCGTAACCGAGTTTGAATATAACGCAACTACCCAAGGGGTTTCTCTTCCAATTATTTCAAACCTAATATCTCCCGATATAGTTACTCTCTCTTGGAATGACTCAGCTCCCGATTATGTCCATTCTGCAACAAACAAAGGTATTTATACTGCTAGGCTTTCTGGAACATTGGGAGGCGCATCTGCAGCAAACTATTCTATATCTGTTGGTCAACTCACAAAGACATGGGAAATAACAGCATGCCTAATTCATGTCAGTTGGGGAACAACCCTGTTTACATATAATGGAACGAAACAAGGAGTTGAAGTAACCTTAGGCAACATAATGGAGGATGATGCAGTTACTTTTCTAGTTGATATTACGGATGGATACTTAGCAACAACTTTCTATGGTGTTGAATTTTCAGGGTATCTGTACGATACGGCTAATGGCAGAGATACTTACAAAATACTCTTTGATGAATATTATGATGGGATATCTACAGTTGATATAATAAACGCTGCAGAGTACACTGCTAAGCTTACTGGTCTGTCTGGAACTAATGGTATGAATTACGAATATCGTATAAGTGATGCAGATTATTCTGATTACACCATCGAAAGCAGGGAGGTTACTCTCTCATTTAGTGAGAAATACACAGTTGGAAGTAGAATCTCCTCATACAACTATACATATGATGGGAGTTTACAGGGAGCAGTTTTGACCATTGGTAATATAGTATCTGGGGAATTAATTAGCTTTGAAATGTCTTTCACCGGGAATAGTTCCAAAAAGTATATGGATTCCGCATTTAGCATAACACATCCTTCCAACATAATAAATGGGGATGGTGTTGGAACTTCAGATACTATTGGTCTAGCTGGTAAGGATTATGGTACTTTTGTTCCTGGGATAATGGCAGTTATTGATACGAACAGTAATAGTAGTGCGGTAAAAGGAAATTATTCCCTCCCGTCCTCCGGAAGATCACAATCTTTTTATGTACAAAAACGTACAGTAGGTATTACTTGGCCTGGAATAACTGTATTGACATATAACGGGAATATCCAATCTTTAGTAGCAACTGCGACAAATGTAGTATCTGGAGATACAGTTACTTTCTCCTACGACAATACACTTGGACTAAATGAAGGACGGGTCTTGGCTAATTCCGCAACAAATGTAGATGAATATTTAGCTTCTATAACTGGATTTGTCCTCAATCCAGCCTCCAATTACTCCCTTCCTGTATCAGGGCTTACGTGTAATTGGCAAATTGACCCAAGAATCGTCGATTTAAGTTGGCCGGCCGGGGTCACGTTTACTTATGATGGAAGTGCTCATGAGGTAAAAGCAACTATCTCAAATGTCGCTGGATCGGATTCTGTAGCAGTTGTTTACACTGAAAGTGGTACAACTGTAATAGAACCAACAACATATCAGAACAAATCCTCGGCTACTAATGCGAACGATTATATTTCTATTGTCAGTAGTCTCGTCAATAATGAGCTAGGCAATTACAGGTTGCCATCGGACACTGGTGGAGTTGATCCTGTAGAAGATGCTCTTTACGATAAACTAACAAAAATTTGGAAGGTAAATAAGAGAACTATATCCTTCACTTTTGGCAGTGGAAGCTTTATCTATGATGCTACAGCTCGAGGAATAAATGTCACATTTAGTAATTTGGTTGCTACAGATACTGCCTCAAACAATATAGGCTTGACAGTCCGAGTAGATTCTATATTATCCGGAGGGGGGACACCTTATTCTGTTACTACTTCCGGTTCAACAACCTCATTTGTTCACCCTGTGCAAAAAACTAATGCAGATACTTATACAATATATGTGACCGGGGTAACTAGTACTAATTACACTCTAACCCCGGATAGTGGGGCATTCACCATAGAGAAAGCGACTCTTACCATCGAGTATGAAGAGGTTTATACTTCTGGAATGCGATTAAGCGAATACTCATATACTTACTCCAAAGCTTCACAAGGAGCAGAGGTTACAGTATCTGGGATTTATCAAACACTTGGGGTATATGATGCTATTAGTGTGTCGGTGACATATTCAATTCCAGGAGGAACTACAACAGCTTCACTATCTAATTTGGGAGCTTCAACTGCTGTTGGGACCTATTCAATGATTGAGGCGAGAGCATTACAGTACTCAGTATCCCTCGATAGTGTAGATAACACCAATTATAAACTCGGTACGAATGATGAAAGAACTTGGACGATCAGCGCTAAAGAAATTTCTGTTGATTGGAACATAAATGGTACACCGAATCCTTATCTCTCCGCGTTTTCATACAACGGGGCTTCCCAAGGAGTAGTCGCTGTCCCATCTGTCACTGGTGTTACTGCCGGGACTTCAGGAGCAGGGGTATATTCGGGTGATACTGTAAGCATGGTTTACACTGGGACTCGTACTGCGACAAACGCAGGTTCATATGTAGTTACTGCAAATTCATCTACTTCAAGCCCAAGTTCTAATTATTCTTTGAGTCTCGCTTCAAAGTCTAAATCTTGGGCCATAGATCCATTAGTTGCAGAACTCTCCTGGACAGGTTCATCTTTAGGAGATTGGGATGGATTAAGTGTTGTTTATGATGGAAATCAACACAATGTTCAAGTTAGCGTTTCAAATAAATGTGGAACTGATTCATTTACTTTTTCTTATTCTGGTGATACGAATAAAACACTCGCTAATTTAGGTGCAGCTTCATACAATACCGAAGTTACTGCTTTGGGTAATGCAAATTATACATTAGTGGGTTCAATTGGAACTGATACAGACTGGTATATTGAGAAGAGAGTTGTTTCGGTGGGATGGGCAGGGAGCACTCAGTATGTGTACAACGGAGGTAGTCAGGGAGTTACTCTTACATTAGGAAATATTATTTCTGCAGATACAGTGGAATTCGAAGTTGTAACTTTAATAACTGGAAGTGCTGATACGATTTCTTGTTCAATCACATCTGGGGGATCTGTCGATTCAGACATGTTAGTCCCTCCCACTTTCACTATCACAAACTCAGTTGGGTCATCCTCTACAGTTGCGGTATTTAGAGCCAAACTATACGGTACATATGAAGTAGATTCTATTACAACTACTTCCAACAATAATTATACCTTATCCGGAGAGGATATTGATTTTGAATGGGTTATAGGAAAGAGAAAAATTAATATAACCTGGGCACATATTGGCTCTGATCCTCACATATACAACACAACCGAAATGGGTGTTAGTATGTATATTACTGGATTGTATGCAAATTCAGAAAGGTCAGGAGGGTATGATGAAGTAATATTCTCTACTCAAGTAAGTGGTGCACTGACAACAAATGATATTAGCAGTGGCGTGACAATTTTAGAGAATAATGAAGAATATTACTTTAAAGCTCGCAATGCTAGTTCCTATTCAATAACTATTCTAGAAGCTCTTACTGGCCAAGACAGTCTAAACTATGAGATTAACCCGACAAGTACTAAAACATTCGGGTTTACTATTAACAGGAAAAGCATAGATCTCATTGCGGGGTGGTTCTCAGGAACATGGGTATATGGTGGTTCAAATACCAGTTATTCTGCATTTACTTATGACAATTCTAATAAAGTAGTCTCTGCTGGTTTTACTGCTGGGGCAACAAATGACTCAGATGGGTATGTATATACATCTGATGCTGCGTCAGTAGAGTTTGATTATTCTACAGGAACGAATTTAAACATACAAAAGAATGCTGGGACATATACATCCACTGCGACAACCAAAAACTCAGGAATAAGTAATAATTATTCAGTTTCTACGAACGAAACACTATCTGGATGGGTAATAAACAAGGCAACGTTAGGGATAAACTGGACTTCATCTGGGTCAAATTATACATACAATGGGCTGGATCAAGGAATCCAAGCAAATATTTCTGGAATAGCATCAAGCGATTCAATTAAACTTACTACTTCTTTCAATGGGCCGTTTACAGTACAGGGATTTACTTCATTGAGTAGTATAACTGTGAATGGTTCGTACAGCTTTAAGGCAAAGAATGCTTTCTATACTCTTGGAGCTCTAGACGAATATGAAGTCTCTATCACCGCTGTAACTGATGCAAATGGAAATTCGAGCACTGGTCCAAACTGTAACTATTCAATGTCTCAAACAACAGGTGATTTTACTATTGACAAATTGCCTATTTCGTTGACTTGGGGAACTTTAAGCTTCGAATATGACGGCTTAACTAACTCAGTTGACTTACCAGGTGTGTCTAACTTGATATCAGGAGATACTCTTACATTATCTTGGGATATTTCATCTGTCCATTCAGCAATAGATGCAGGAACATATTCTGCGGTAGTATCAGCTACTCTTAATGGAGCCTCTGCGGATAATTATACTACTGGCTCTGTGGATCTTTCTGAAAATTGGTTCATTACAAAGAAAACAATCGCAATTTCATGGGCAAATGATCCTACCGGGACCTCTGCTGGTGGAGACTATAAATATTACTACACCGGAAGTTTGGTGGGAGTAATCGCTTCTGTATCTGGCCTTGTTTCTGGCGATTCAGTTACCTTTGACTATTCAAATATTGGATACTGGGCTGGAGTAAGCCGTCATAACTACGGTACTTTCGGAACAACATCTGTCAGTAGTGTATCGCCTACGTGGAACTATAAGTCGATTGATTCTGCTGAGTTGACCTCTCCAAACTATTATGCTGTATCTATTACTGGTTTAAATGCTTTAGCTACTGATGAAAGTGCCAACTATACTATTTCAGTCGTAAGTACATTAACTAGAAGCTGGGAAATATACAGAAAGCAACTTGGAATTTCATGGGATGATTATGGCACTTTCGATTCTCTTGATACTGCTATCTACGATGGTGAGGAGCATGGGAAGACACTTTTAGTTAGCGGGATTGTCACTGGGGATATACTTACAGTTTCTTATAATTCAAATGGAACCCTGTATACGGATCCCACTCTAACTTCTGGTGTTACAGAAATAGCAAATACCGAATATGACATATATGCCGTTAATGTACGTGTTGGAGCATATTCAGTTACTCTAAACTCACTGGGAGGAAGCTCGAGTGGAAACTACAAGCTACCTTCTTCTGGATTGTCTGCTTCGTTTACTATCAATCCCTTAGCTGTAAGCATTTCTTGGGAAACTGATACAAAAGTATTACAGGGGGCAGAGGCATTTGTTGATTTTGACACGGTTTATTGTGGGATAGAAAGATTCGTTATTGCTTCAGTTTCTAACGCTGTTTCGGGAGATACAGTTAATTACATTTACTCAGGAACCAGAGTTGCCACATATGCTTCTGCTTCTGATTATACTGCCTCAATTACTGGCTTGACTGGGGTAGATGCCTCCAATTACACCTTGACGGGAGCTACTGGATCTTTAACTCAAGATTGGTCAATCGCTAGGAGGACAATTACACTATCCCTAGATTACAATGATGGTGATATTAGATATGATTCGACCGGCGTTAGCGTGGGTGTAGGGACATATGATATTGAAGTTATTGAAAGTAACAAAGTATCTGGAGATACTATCTCTTACAACGCTAGTACTTTCTCAGATACGTTGGAAGGGTCGTACACGACAACTCAATTTGTGGATGTTGGACGATACTATGTAAAGGTTAATCCAATACTCAGTTCTGGAGTGGGGTTAAATTATCAGTTATCCTCCACGGATCCTTTAACTTTCAAAATTCTGCCCAGAATTATCTCAGGTGCTTCTCTCGAGTGGTTATACTATACATACAATTCTTCAACCAGCACATATAGCGCTACATCCTCATACACATGGGGAGATCCAAAGTCATTTATTTCTTCGGTAACTTACCATAACTTTGAAATTGATGGTAGCGGAGATTCAGTTTTAGATACTGAACTAACAAGTGGAGATGTGTCAATAGATGTCGCTAATTATTTCGGGCTTTGTACTTGTGGGCTTAGCGCAACAGCTTTCGATACTATTGCTTCTGGAAAGGCATTTTATACTGATCAAGATTTACAAAACGAGGCAGGGACTTTAACTTTGTCTCATGAGATTGAATTTGTGAATTCAAATTACTCAACATTTATCGGAGACGGCACTGATGGAACACTGGGACTCACGTATTATGTTGATTCGTCGGATGCAACCCTAGGTGTACACAGGGCGCATCAATGGCCGGCAAATCATAATAATCCAAATGCAGCGACTCTCCCGACCAGCGGACCACAACATGCAGGGAAATATTGGATAATACTTGAGATAAGTGGGGTCAATAGCGCAAACTATATTTTTGATAATCTAGATGTAGGCTATTCCAATTTAACCTATTTCTATGATGATACCGACGGAGATTATCTTAAATTCCCACAAATTAGCCCAGATACTCCAGTAACACCTGCCTTGCCCGAATTAACAGATAGTGATCCTACTTTAGGCACCCTAAAAATTAGGTATGTTCTTACTTTCACAATCAGTCAAATCACAACCGGTTTCACTCCGGGAACAGACCCAACTGAATATCAAGAAACCTTTAATGGAGAAGGATTTGATCCATCTCCAACCTTCACGGGAATTCCGGATACAGATATAATTGTTGAAATAACTGAGGGGATTAATGAACCATATACCGTTAGTTATGCGAATTACAAAGCCAATGGACTGAGAGATTCAGGAAAATACAGAATTGATTTTTATGATATGTCGGCTGGGGGTGGAAGCACTGATTGTGATACTGCCAATGGGACATACACCAGTGTAGTTTACGCGCTAGTTATATTGCCGAAAGTGGTATTCATAAATTCTGTTGGAGTATATGGGACCTTAACAAAAGTTTATGACGGAACAAACACATATACTGGATGGACGAGCCCATCTTACATTTCCTCCGCATTATCTAAATTTAATGATGGGAAATTCATTACGGGTACGGACATTACATTGTACTCATATTACAATAGCGAGAAGGTAGCTACCGCAACAAATGTTACTTTTGCCTTAACTGGCTCAGATACGGCAAACTATTTATTACATACCTCGGAATTGTTAGGAGATATTGGGACAGGCATTGATTTTTACAGCGATAACACATTATTGACTCTAGTTGATGAAACTACTACGTCACATGATTTTAATTACCTTGGAGAAAATTATGGTGAATTTGTTGGGGACGGGACGGATGGAACACTTGGCGTCACATATTACTTCGATCCAGCTGACATTGACACTTCAGTTTATTTTGGGGAATTTTTATCTATTGTCCCGAGTGGAAAGACTTTTTACTCTGATAATCTTCTTCATACATCGGTCGGGACACTCTCTTCTGCCCAAATTATTACGTATATAGATGATGTTTGTTGCTCTTTTGTTGGGGATGGGACGGATGGAACACTTGGTGTTACGTATTACGTAGCAACAAGCGATTGCACTGTTACTTATTCTTTAGATTATCCAAATGTAACTTCCCTTTCCGCGTCTATCACGAAGAGAACTCTGGGTGTGTCTTGGACACAGCAAACTACATACACTTATGATTCTTCTCCTCACACTGTCGAGCCTACATTTACCAATATAGCTGCAAGAGATGTAGGCAATATCACTCCTTCTGTTGATGGAACTACGACGGCGACTGCTGCGGGAGAATATGAAGCTACTGTGGATGGAATCGAGGGCGCAATGGCAGGTAATTACCTATTACCGTCAACAGGACTGTCTCAAGAATGGGCTATCGAGAAAAAGCTTATCTCGCTAAATTGGACCGATATTGGCGCACTAATTGCTGACTCAGCAGTGTACAACACTACTTCATTTGGCAAATCCCTTGCAGTATCCGGAATTGTAGCTGGTGATGATGTATACTTTACTGGAAGCATAGAAGGGACACTTTCAGTCTCAGATTTAGTATTTTCTCTTGGAGTGTCTGGTGCTGTCACCAACACATCATATAGTTTCAGCGATGCAAATGTAGGGGAAAGAGTTATTTCGATTAGCGGACTTGGCACAGGAGGAGATAGTCCAAACTACGAATTGGCTTCCTCTTCTGCCGACTTTGAGATTACTAAGAAGAATATTACTATTACTTGGGACAAAGATATATTGTCACCTTCTTGGAATGCATATTCAGTAGTTTACTCCAAACAATTGAGAGAAGTAATCCCCGAGTATACATCTGGAGCGACTATTGATTCTGATGGCTATGTATATACCGCTGATGTATCCAATCTTTCACTCACTCCTTCTCTAGCGGAAGCAACGGATGCTGGACAATATAATGCATCAGTAGTGCTTGCAGGGAGTGCCTCTATGAACTATCACATATCTGTGGGAGCTTCTCAGGCTTGGGAAATAACGAAAAAGAGTATCTCAGTTTCAATAGAATCTACCGATGCTAATCCATCCAATTATTTATTCACTTATGATGGGCAAGATCATGGAGTAAAGATAACTGCTTCAGGGATTATTTCAGGAGATTCAGTACAATTTGATTACACTTATGGTGCGGGAGTCTCATTATCTGGGTCTAATCCTTATTATGCACTTGCAAAGAATACGGGGAATTATTCGATTTCAGTTAATGATGTAGTAGTAGGAACAATGAATTATACACTTGCTTCTTCAGAAAATGAAAATTGGACTATCGAACCAAGGGTTATAACATTGAGCTGGAGTGAAGATTCATTAACATATAACGGAGCCAGTCAATCAATAACCGCGTCAATAACCAACATGGTAGTAGGTGACACTCTTGGATTATCTTATGTCAATGATGCAACTAATCGTAACTCTGCAACCCATACTGGAACTTATACTGCGAAAATTGACGCTATTATTGGAGTATCCGCTACTAATTACGAACTTCCTGCGTTAATAACAAAAGTTTGGGAGATAGTTGCTAAATCTTTAGCATTTACTTGGATTGATTATAACGGGGCTTCGGATACTGTCATTGATGTTGTTTATGACAAGACATATTACGGTAAGACCCTCTCTGTTTCGGGAATTATTGGTGCAGATGTTGTTACGATGACATTCTCTGCTACCGAGAATGTATCTTCTACATTTACTAGCGGCAATCAAATAGCCAACAGTACCCCATATAATTTCACTGCAATACTTGCGAGGGATGCTGGATACTTAGTTACTATTACAGGCGTTTCTAACTCAAACAACGACTATTCTCTCCCCCAAACGGATATTTCGAGGACATTTACAATCCAAAGAAAGACAGTGGGAGTAAGTTTTGATTATACAACTCCGTTTACATATGATAGAACTAATCATACTGTTGAGGCCGAAATTTCTCTGATTGAAATGGGCGATACAGTTACTTTATCTTATGACACAACAGGTGCACTTGAGGAAGGGAAAATACTGAAAATTACTGCAAAAAATGCAGGATCTTATAGGTCAAAGATAATTGCTTTAGACGGCGCGGACAGTTCTAATTATAAGCTTCCTGTTTCGGGGACGTATCAGGATTGGGCAATAGATCCCCTAGTGGTTACTATCTCTTGGACCGAGACTTTATCATATGTATATAACAGCTACCCAGTAAGCATAGAAGCGACAGTCACCAATAAGGGAGATGATACTGTAGCCTTGACTTTAAGAAATGATGGAGTATTTGATGGAAGCAGAATGCAATATTACACTGCAGTTAATGTTGGTTTATACAAAGCTGTGATTACAGCTGTAAGCAATCTGAACTACACTCTTACTGGAGTTTCTGCGAACGACCTATATAGGGATTGGGAGATTACTAAAGCGGATATCACAAATCTATCCCTCACAAATAAATCCGTAACGTACGATGGTAACAGTCAAAGCATTTCTGTTCCTTATTCAGTAACTCAATACGGAGATCCAATCACAGTAGATTACGAAATTACACCGTGTGGAGGGGCTGCGAGTCCGGGTAATAGTGCAACTAATGTACATATTTACTTAGGAAATCCGTCTTATTACATTGTTACTGCAACGGTTGATGCAGGGGCTAATTATAATCCTATTACTTCTGCTGATCCGCTATCTGCAAATCTTACAATTAATCAAAAGGTTTTGGTTTTTGAATGGGGTATATTGGGACTTTTAAATCTCGATTATGAAGTTGAGTACGATGGTGGGTCACACGGTATTTCTTTGGAGATTAGTGGGATAGTAGGTGCGGATGTAGTAATATTTACCTATTCCATTGAGGACACTCCCGATTATGATGAATTGACCAGCGGTGTTACCCAAATATCTAATTCAACAGAATATGATATGACCGCAATCAATGTTGGCTATTATGGCAGAAAGGTCACTCTTGTTAGTAATACCAATTATAGTTTACCAGCAAACAATGCTGAGTATTTTGAGATTACTCCAATTGTTGTAGATGTAGATTGGACAGGCGTCACAGTTTCTTACACTTACGATGGAAGCGCTAAGACTGTTCAAGCGACAGTTACGGGTATATTAGTCGCTGATTTAGCTGATGTAAACCCCGTTTATGACGATAGTGGTATTCCAGTAGATGGAGTGGGTGGAGTAGGTAGAATAAAACACAGCATTGCCACCAATGCAGATGAGTATATTTCTATTCTTACAGGACTTTCAGGAGTAAAGGCAGATAATTATACTTTGCCAGGGAATGGACTAACAAAAGAATGGGTTATCAACCAACTTGCAGTCACCGTAAGTTGGACAGGCAATGCAACTTATGTTTACAACAAGACTACAAGGCAAGTCACGGCGACAGTAATAAATAAGGTTGGCGGAGATAATATAACTCTAACTTATATTTCCTCGGGGACAGTAATAGACAATGAATTAAATGAAAGAACTTACTCAAATTCTGCTGTAAATGTAAATTTATACCGTGCGGAAATATCCGATTTAGGGAATGATAACTACACACTTACCGGGGGAGTAGATGTTTATTTCGATTGGGCTATAACAAAAGCTAGTATTACAAATGTATCGCTCAAGAATGTTACTGTAACATATGATGCTTTAACACATCCCATTACACTAAGTATAAGTGGAAATCCTGACAGAAGTGTCTCTGAAAACTCATACGTGACTGAGACTCAGTTTGGGGATGCGATTACAATATCTTACACGATTACTCCTTACGGAGGTTCTTCCGTATCAGGGAACAGCGAGACAAATGTTCATATGTATTCAGGATCCCCGTCCTATTATGTTGTTAACGCTTCTGTTCCTGCCAGTACCAACTATGATGCCTTCTCTGTAGGTGCAAACCTAACTATTTCTCAAAGAGTAATTCAAACAGTTACTGTCGATGGAGATAAAAATGTAACCTACAAGGGGACTGAGTATAGCATAGATGCCTCTAAGAGCGATTATACAGATTTAGGAGCAGGAGTTGGTCATACAATTACCTTAACGCAAAAAATTAATGGGGTTGACGGGAATAGCGCTATAAACGCAGGCATATACACTGTTGTTACTACTGCAAATGTAATGAATGGAATTGATATTAATACTAACTACCAAACACTTTCTGTCAGTTCAGTTCTTACGATAAACAAAGCAGTCGCTGTTAATGCATCCGATGGAAGCTCAATTGTATACAATTCTGCGACTGTAACATACAATGGATATTTGAGGTTCTTAAATGTAAATAATTCTGCTGCTGGAGATGAAACTTCAGTATCTTCCTCAGCTTTAAGCTCACTTAATATTAAGCCTCAAGGAGTGGATCTTAGTCCTGAATTTGATGGCGACGAAGTCCCCTTATCTTATATGTATGGTCTGGTACTTGGATCATATGTCAACGTGTATAATGGAGTAAAGGATGCAGATATCTATTACTTAGAGTTAACAGTTGAAGATCAAAATTACATAACTCAAACATTGACTGCAGTATTAACTATAGAGCAAAAAGATTTATCCGACTTAGATGTGAATCTTTATCTAGTTGGGTATACTGCGACTTACAATGCGCAATTCAGGAGCCTTGGTGTGAATACAATTAATGAAACCAAGTATTCGGCTGACACTTCGGTTGCACTTCTTGCTTTTGACACAGGAACAGTCGCGTATGTTTACACCCAAGACCCTCTTGGTTTTGCTTATGAAGGGACTTGGAATACATTCACTAACAGCATTATTAAAAATGCAGGGACATATTACGTTAAAGCATCAGTTGCTGGAGGGGCTAACTATATAAGCACTGAAAAAGCAGCAACTGTGATTATTAATCCTGCAACAATTACGGGAATAACACTTGGTGGCGGGGGTATATTCACATACGATGGAATTAATAAGGTTTTGACTGTGTCAGGCACAACAACTCAATATTCAGAATCAGTTGGGGTATCGTATGAAACTATTCCTTCCGACTATGCAACAAGCGGGATATACAATGGTGCGAGGAATGCAGGTTACTATGTAGTTTATGCTTATGTAAATAAGTTAGGTGATGCGGGATATAATTCTAACTACAACACACTTAATTTAAATTCATCACTAGAGATAACAAAAGCTACAATGTGGAATGCATCTGATGTGGGAGGAGCTTTCTATTACAATAACGCATCTATGACCTATGATAGCTATACGCATTTTGTAAATGTTATGTTGACTAACGTGAGTGGTTTATCCCTCAATCAAGTGTCTTCCCTAGCGATCGCTCCATCCACAAATCTTTTATACAACTCTGATACGGCGAATGTTATTTATAAATATAACACTTTGAATAACGGTACCTACCCCAACAACTTCTCTGGAACTAAGAATGCCGGAACTTACTATCTGCAAGCGACTTTAAATAACTCAAATTACAATGATGTGATTTTGACTGCAACATTTACTATTGATAAATATCAGACATCGGCGAATTGGACGGGTACAGGCTCAACTTACACTTATAATGGGTTCGATCAAAAAACTTCCATTTCAGCCTCATATACATTGCTCCCAAACGATGGGACGACTGAGAGTCTTTCTTTAGAATACGGATATTCCACTGATAGTCTCGGACCATTTACGGGTGTAATAGACTTCATGAATGCTGGATACTATGAAGTTGCCGCAGTTGGGTGGAATCCTAATTACGACTTATCTAATACAGTGAAGAGCTTGACAATGCTCAAAGCTTCTATTGTGAGGTATCTTGTTGATAATTCAGTCTCTTATAACAAAACCACAAGGTATATAAGCGCTGGAATAAGTGATTCTGTTCCAGATGTGTCCGCATATGATTCAAATAATACTTCCGGCATTAGTCTCCTTGGAAGCGATACTTCAACCATATATTATTATAGTCAGGATCCAGCAGGCGCATACGTTATTATTGATGGAGAAGGCGTCGTATATGACCCTCTGTCTCATGATGGGATGACAAGATATTCTAACTTTACTGGAGCCTTTAATGCGGGAATTTATTCTCTTAGAGCGGTTATTAGTGCGGGATACAATTATAATGTTTGGGACGACACTGCAACCTTAACAATAAGCCCTGTAGAAATTTTGAATATTTCTCTTTCAGGATATACTGGTACTTATGATGGCGGTGAACATTCTACAACACTAGTTAACACAAATGGTGCTGGGATAACACAGTATGGAGATGAGATTTCAGTCCAATATACTATGCTTCCTTTGGACGCCGTACTTTCGTATGGTGGATTGGACCTTGAAAACAGGGCTCTTAGTGCAGGTGAATACGCGGTTAACGCGGAAATAACTGTTTCCGGAGGCAACTACATAGACCTTGAATTAGATGCTCAGATTTCTATTGCAAAGGCTACCATGTACAATCTAGAGGATACCAGTACGGACTTTTACTTTAATAGTGAAGATGATCCGCTTAATCCTAGATGCTATGATGGTTTAACTCATTATATCAATGTAATGATGACAGATGTTAGTGGATACAGTACAGTAAAAGTAAGTTCTATTTCGGTATCCCCCGCTAACAACACTTCACATGTGGGAGATAGTGCTTCAGTAGAATACTATTACTCTTTAGTTTCGGGTGGTCCTTATTTATCAGTATTTAATGGACAGAAAAATGCGGGAACGTATTATTTAGAAGCCATCATTTCAAACTCCAACTATGTTGAACAATCGTTCGAAGGGACCCTAATTTTACTTCCCTTTGAGGCTACAGTGACTTGGGATGGAGAAGATGGGGAGTATACGTATTCTGGTTTTGAGCAAACAAATAGTATTAGCGCTTCCTATGAACTGGTTGTTGCCGATGGTGGGACAGATATGCCACTGAATGTAGATTTTTCTTATTCGATAGATGGCGTAATTCCTTATGCATCAGTAGAAAACTTTAAGAATGCGGGGTATTACAAAGTTTCTGTAAGTAGCCCAGATCCAAATTATAGCTTTGCCATGTCGATCACTTCGCATGATTTAGAAATGAATAAAGCTTTGATTTTGAGATATATGCTCGATAATGCTGTTAGCTTTGATAACACTTACCATTTTATTAGCGCTGGAACTAGTGCTTCAGTAGTGGATACTTCCACATATGAAAATGGTACGGAAGTCTTGAATCTGCTCGCAAGTGACACTGCTTCAGTTGTCTATACCTTTACAACTGACCCATTAGGTTTTGGATATCTTGGAACATGGGATCCTTTCAATGGCGCATATAATGTTGGAACATATTATCTAAAAGGGACTATTGATGCCGGATATAACTATGAATTATGGACCGAAACAGCAATATTGTCGGTTAATATTGCAAATATCAGCAACATTACCCTTTCTGGATTGACCGTTACTTATGATGGACAAGTTCACGTGCTCATTATTTCGGGTGACGAGACACAGCACGGTCTCGCTGTTCCAGTAAGATACGCGATGTCCCCTGAAGATCTCGAAAATGGCGGGGTCCTTAATGGGGCAAAGAGTGCTGGAAGTTATACTATATATGCTTACGTAAACGAAGAGGGATTGACTGGGTATAATTCGAATTATAACGAGTTGCTACTAAATGCAACTTTATTGATTGAAAAAGCTCAAATGTATAACAATACAGACAGCAGTACTAACTTCTACTTCACGGATGAAAGTCTTACTTATGACAGCTATGTATACTACATTAATGTTGTTTTAACCGCTACCGCAGAAAGCCTTTCCACAAGTAATACAACTACTCTTCCTGTTTCCCCTGCAAATGCAACGGCATTCTCTGGCGATCAGGCTACAGTAAACTACATGTATTCCCTCGTATCAGGTGGACCATATAATTCAGTTTTTTCGGGGACTAAAAATTCTGGAACATATTACCTTGAGGCGACCATGTCAAATTCGAACTATATTAGCAATGTTTACACCGCAACTCTATCTATTAGCCCGCTAAGCAGATCTTTGGTGTGGAGTGGAGACCTAGCCACGTACACATACAATGGGTTTGACCAAATTGCTAATATAGGTGTCTATTATGAGTTGGTTAACAATGATATAGTTCTTGGTGACGATGAAAATGAACTAGATCTTTCTTCCTCATTGAAGTACAGTACTGTAACGGGCGGTCCTTATTCGGGCGTGTCGACATTCTTAACCGCAGGTTATTACTTGTTTGAAGCAGCTATGGATGACCCAAATTATTCTTTTGCTACTGAAACTAAGGAGATTCGGATATTCAAGGCAGATATTGAGCTGTATTTCCTTAGCAATAATGTTACATATAATACACAAACCCATTATATTAGCGCTGGAACTAGCAATTCAGTGGTAAATACATCACCTCCTGAACAGATATCCTTATTTGCAAATGATGTTGCAACAGTCACTTATACTTACACTACCGACCCATTAGGCTTTGATTACAGTGGATTATGGGCTTCTTTTGTTGGGGCAGTAAATGCAGGGATATATTATTTGAAAGCGGAAATTTTAAGCGGAGATATTACTAACGGATATACAAACTATAATGTATGGGATAACAAGCAAGCAACTTTAACTATCAATACAGCAACAATTACGGGTATTTCTCTTTCCGGGGGAGGAACTTATACTTACGATGGACTTGTACATGAAGTATCGCTAACTGGATCCTCCACCCAATATAGTGAATCTGTACCTTATCTATATAGTATGGTCCCGACAGACACTGCTATAGTGTATGGAGGGGCAGTTTATGAAAATAGGGCAAAGAGTGCAGGTTTCTATGTTATCTCTGCGGTGGTAAATGGATCTTCTCAGGATGGCTATAATCCAAATTATAAGACCCTAAACTTGTCTTCCAATCTCACAATAGAAAAAGCTGTTATGTATAACTTTACCGATAGTTCTACTCAATTCTATTTCTTGAATGAGAACATAACATATGATGGAATAACATATTTCATAAACGTAAAATACACCAACATATCCGGCCTTGCAACTAGCAATATTACAACCCTAGATATAAGACCCGCAAATTCTACAACTTTCGCTGGAGATACCGCCCTAGTTGAATATTGGTATACGACTACATTTGGTGGAGCTTATAATACGACATTTAATGGGGTTAAGAATGCAAATACCTATTATTTGAAATCAATTTTAAAGAATGATAATTATATTGAACAGGAATATACAGCCACTTTTGTTATTGATCAATTTGATGCCACCGTTGTATGGGAGGGGTTCTTGGATACTTATACGTACAATGGTTTAGACCAAATCGGGAGTATCGGGGCCTATTACACCTTGGTTCCCGCTGATGTAAGTGGAGGGGAAAGCCATCACTTTGTAAATTTATCTCTTGAGTGGTCCTCTTCTGGGAATGTAGGCACTTACGCTAGTATCGCCGCCTTTATGAGAGCTGGTTATTATATTGCATCAGTTCAAAGTGACAATCCAAATTATAATTTTGTGCATGGTACTCCTACCCAAGATTTGGATAAAGAAATAGTTATTAATAAGGCAAACGTAAATAGGTTTATGGTAAATAATACTTTGACATATGATGGATTTACCCACTATATCAGTGTTGGACCAAGCAGTATTAATCCAAGAGATGAATATGCGACTTCTGGGACCTTATTAGGCGCAGACCAAGCTACATTTACTTATAAATACAAAACAGACCCCAACCCGTTGGTTGATTATATTGACGATTTTTCAGGCAAGAGAGATGCTGGAACCTTCTATCTAAAAGCCTTTTTATCAATCACTGCAAATGACCATGGTGGTTCTGATAACTACATTTCTTGGCCAGATGTTAATAATAGTGAATCGGATATAGCAACATTAACAATTGCGAGAAGACAACTTACAATCAGTCCTACAATTGATTGGAGTAAGATTTATGACAGCACCACTAACTCTCCCAGCTTCAGTGCTTCTAATTTTGTTGTAAATGAATTGAGTGAAGATGAATCCACAACTCATACTGTAACAGGAAGCTACGATAACAAAAATGTGGGAACAAATAAAACAATTATTTTTGATATAAGAGTTATATCCACCAATGAAGTAAGCAATAATTATTATGCATCTTCCGTTAATATCGGTGTAATCACAGTTCATACACTAATAGCTACTGATCCTGTTGAAGGATGGACGATGGTCTATTCTGGATCTAATTATTTCGGAGCTGTTACAAGTTTCGAAGAAACTCCTATTTTCCATGGGATATATGATGGAGATAATCTTACCGTTTCAGCTTTCTTTAATACAAAGAATGTAAGTTCTGCTGATACAATTAACTTCAGCCTTTCTGGAACAGACCAAAATAACTACTATATGTCCTCTATTAATTCGGGTGTATCCATTACTAAACTTGATGTAGATGCTTTCTGGGCAGATACTGAATTGGTATATGATGGAACGGTTCGTTCTTCAACCTCATATTTCAATTTGGTGGGCAATGACAGAACTATTGAAAACGATGGAAAAGCAAGCTTAATTGTTATTTTCTACTCTGATGTGAATCATACTCCAGGCAATGAAATTTCTGAGTATCGTAATGCAGGAACTTATTATGCCTTGGCCACAATTAATCCACTCGATCAAGACTTGGGTGCGGAACCATACGTAAATAACTATAATATTACAATTTCGGAAGCTGCAGTAACATGCACAATTGCTCCTATAGCTATAGATATAGATTGGTACGGGATAGAAGGAATCGAGTATGTATATAACGGAGAAGATTTGTTGATTTCCGATATTTACGGAACTATCACAGTAGTAGGAACAGATGTTAATATTGTTGGGAGTGCAACTGCTGAATTATCCCTAGAGGTACTCAAGGGAGGAATTCAAGTTTATGCTATTAGGAATGCTGGAATATACACCCTTGTCGCCTATTTGGATTATCAATATCCAGGTGGGGTTGAAATGGGTATTAATTATGATTTAGGAGATAACAACAAAGAAGTCACTATTGAAAAAGCTGAAGTAACAAATGTTGTCTTTGGTGATGGGACTGAAACTCTAGAAGATAGTTTTACGTATACGGACGGAATTCCCTATAGATATTTTGCAATCCCTTCAGGTGGAAGTGATTACTTCTCCTCGGTTTTTGCAACTTTATATTATGAGTATGATCCAGCAATTGAGTTGGTGGTGACTTATGGTGGTGGAGACACAACATCAGTTGGTGTGACTGGGAACAATGCAATAAAGAATGTGGGAACTGGAAGTTATTCAATTTCAGGGAATGTAATTGAGACAGAAAACTATTTGTCTTGGAGTGGAACCATCCAAGTTGAAGTATACAAGGGAGATATAGAGGATGATTTCTTCTTTGAAGATAACATCATTACTTATGTTGGGCAATATGTAGCTATTTTTGTTACTAACGCCGAGGGTACTCCAAACATGGAAGAGGGAGATGTCTTTTATGAAGACAGCACTAGCCCAATTATCATATATACTTACTTGGTTTTAGATGCTATGGGAGGATATGTTGTTGTTGATGATGTAGTACTTGTATATGATCCTATTGAACATTCTGGATTGGATAGATATTCTTATTCAGCCTTTACGAATACAATTGCAAGAAATGCTCAAAAGTATTATATTAATGCTCTGATTTCTGAATCTTCAAACTACTTTGGATGGGAAGGAAATGCCATACTTGAAATTGAACCACTTCTGAGTAATGTAAAATGGGAATTCGATAACCAACCTATTAATAATGCTGTTATTCAATTTAATGGATATGATCAATTTGAGAAAGTATCGGCGTATATAGACGCAGTTGGAACAGATGGAACAAACAACAGAATTTCACTAGATATTACTAGTTTCTCTTCTCAGGACTTGTGGTCATATATCTATGGACAGGGTATCAGCGATTATGAATATAACGGGGGTCTCGCTGATGAGTTTAGAATTGCCGGAGATTATGATGCATCTAGTTATTTCGACTCAAATGACATAGGCGCTCCAAGATACTACAGCCAAAATTATCGTTTAATGAACGGAACAGATAACGTAACTTTAACTATGCAAAAATATGAGGTCGGTATTAATTGGTATGAGATGGGTACTACTGATTTGTATGATCCATTAACTCCCTATGTATATGATGGTGAGGAACATGGAGTTGATCCTATAGGGTATGGACTTTTTGAAATACCCTCAGGAAATACCTATTATTCCGATTCAGGGTTATCAATTTCAGTCGGAACTTTGACCACTGAGCATATAGTTGTTTATATTAATTCTACATATTCAGTATTTATTGGAAACGGAACGGATGGAGTTGATGGAAATACATATTATGTAAGTTCTTCGGATTGTTCGGAAATTTTGATTCCTATTGTTCTTCAATCTGACCGGCAAACAAACGCAGGTGAATATACCGCACAAGTTAATAGAATTTTGGGTGGATCGGTCGCTGAGATTGTAAATCCTCTTGCTTGGTCAGAAGGATCTGTCGGTTCCGGATATCTATTTGACTATAATTATATCCTCCCAAGTGAATCGCTTGGTGGGACCTCTAGAATAATGAATTGGGAAATATTAAAACGTCAGCTGTTCTTGTCAATGGATGATACTGCTTCTCTATATAAATATTACGATGGATCTTCTTTGTTTAGTCTTGGAGAGACCACAGTTGTCCCGACTATCGAAACAATTGAAGGAATAGATGTTCGAGATGAATTGCGAACAACTATTGCAGGCGATGGTTACTTTGATTGGTTAATTGAAAATATTGTAGATGGGGATGAACTGAATATTAATCTTACCTTACAGGCAATCAGAGCTTACTACAGAGAGATAGGTTTTGATGATGTGGAAAAGTCAAACATAAAAGCAAACGTAATTAATATTCTGTTTGAAACATTTAGCAATGCTAATTATTATCTCTTCGATATTGAGTCTTCTCAAGAGAGCGGAGTAACCTTTGAAGTGGATAGAAGTTTAACTTCTACCCCTCTAGATCCAGAAGTAATATTGAAGAGGCCAGTATCCATGGTTAAGAGTGAGACTGCAGGACATATGTACAATGGCCTAGGGGTTGATATTACATACGATTCTTCTTCTAATACTAGGATTGTCACAGATACGATATTGTTTGCCACAATGATAGATGGGATAACAGCCTTCGAATTAAATGAGTTGTACGAGGGAAATTACTTTGTAGGAAGGGGTTATATATCGGGCTATGACTACACTGGTTTACAGGCCGTTAGTGGAGTTAATGCGAAAGATGCTGGTACATACGATATAGTAATACAGGCTGGATTAACATCTGTGGATTCAGAGAGTATGGAAAATTATGACATTTCAATTTCAAATGAACCGCTGGATGGATTGTATACAATTACTCCAAGAGAAATAAAGATTTATTATAACTATGACTTACAATGTTTTGAAGAAATCGCTGCTAGTAATATAAGATCTGTAAGCGTAAACTCTTTGGGAATACCTTTTGATACAGTGGATTTAAGCGAAATCGAATTTAACAATCTTTTGACTTCGGATAATGTATTGACATCATCATTTAGTCTAACTAATAGTTGGACAACTGATATCCTTACAAAATCTTTCTACAACAGATACGTTGGAAGTTCTGATAATCCGGAAGAACTTCTATATATTACGATTCCCGATCAAAGAGACAGAAATAATTATTCATATAATGTACCAGTTTTGCAAATAACTTCAATTGGACTCACAAATCCAAGTGCTGGATTAAGCGATTATAAATTTACAGTAAATGATGCAAATGATGTCTCTGAATTAGGAAGAGACATTGAAGGTTTGATGTATTCAAAGATTACTTACGGAGTTGGATTAGAGGCTGAATTTGAATATACGCAAACAAATGATATTTATGCAATAAGTGGCAACACAAACTCTTCCACCCAAACACCTAGTGGTTTTGATGGAGTATATTATGGCCAAGGATATACTATCTATGACATTATTATTAGAGGTAATCCTACAACGAAGCAGGCAGGATTATTTGGAGAACTAACTGGTGAAGTGTACGAATTGAACTTAGCTAGAGCGACAGTTAGCGCAGGTGAATCAACTTTTGCCGGTTCTATTGCGTCGAAAGTAATATCTGGAGGTATCATTTCTAACTCATCATTCCATGGTTCGATATATACGACTTATTCTGATTCTCAAACAGTAGGGGGTATTGCAGGTTTTGTACAAGATGCAACGGTATATAATGTGAAATCTGCGGGATATTCTTATCTCAAAGTGAATGGAGATATATTTGCAGGTGGTATCTTTGGACAAGTTGTGCAAGGAGATGGAGAGCAATGTGTGATTTTTGGAATGGAGTCCTTTATGGAATTTAATATCTCAAATCTTGATATAGAAACACCAATAACACAAGTAAGTGGATTGGTTGGACAATTGGATTCGGATACCTCAGTCAATGGTATAGAAGCTGGTAAATACTATTATTCTGATTCCGCACTAACAATTCAAATTGGAAGCCTAACTATTATTCATTCTGCAATATATATTAACGAAACTTATTCAACATTCTTAGGTGATGGAACGGATGGAGAGATTGGAGTTACTTACTATGTAAGTTCTACGGATCTTCCAACTAATGCCTTCTTGGAAAATGCTATAAATATTAACGGTGTTGTTATCGCCGAAAATGAGCCAGTACTACAGGGATATGCACTTACCTACGAGGAAATGATAGCTGATAATACAGATATACTTGGGATGGTCGAAGATTATATATATAGGAGTTGCTATGTGGGCTTATTAAATGACGGGTCAATTGCTACCCCGTTTAATATATCAATATATAATCAGCTTTCTCTTGCAAGAGTGTATGGTTGGGCAAGCTTTAAATTATCTAGAAATGTTTTGATCCCATATAATTATGATCCAGAGTCTTTGGGCGAATGGTATTATGGAGAGGGGATTGACTTAAATGGCAAAACAATATATTCCCCTAAGATTCAGGTTGAAACTCCGCTCTTTAATGTAACGACTACGCCTGTGCCATCCATAATATATGGGGAATAAAATAGGAGAATTATGATCAAGGGTAAGCTAATAATGATGATAGCAACTGTAGTCCTGCTTCTAGCGGGGCTAGTTAGCGCGTCTCTGAGTTGGTATACTTCACAAGAGCAAGTTTCTGGTGAAAATGCTTCAGTGGGAGCGGAGGAAAGTATAACCGCGTCAATTAACAGTACTTTAATTGAAGTTAGTCATTATGGTGGGGAGACTGGGAAGGCTCCAAGCACGCATGAAGATGCTCCTTATTCCATTGATATTTCACTTTCTTTATTTGCTTCTGCTTTAGAAGGCACAACTCACTTAAAGATTACTTTAACAAGTCTAATCGTGGGTACCGGGACAATCGAAGAAACGGATAAATACATATTCGAAACTAATACCCCTGAAGATGATATGACCATTAGAGTTCTTGCAGGCGAAGATATATACAAAATGAATAATGATGGGTATTTGGTCTTAGAAAGCAATACATCAGTTTTTTATGAAGTACAAAATGGAGAAAATATTTTTACCGTAACATTGTATTATTTGGATGAAATTAGATATTTACAATGGATACAAGATGAAGAGGATAGTTTAGAAGAATATAATATAGAGAGCCCGGCTATAAGCTATCATGAATGGCTTGAAACCCAACCTGAGTATTTTGCATATGATGCTTGTTCTTATAGTAACCCTATATACATGTTCACTAATTTCTTCTTAAGCATGAACTATATTACCGAAGGCGCATCCGGAGAATAGAATGAAAACTTTATTTACAAAGTCTAACTTAATACAATTGGTTGCAATAGTGATGTCAATCATTTTTGCTGCTGGGGTAGTGACTTATTCTTGGTATTTACAAGACACTGACACTGAAGACGTATTACAACTCCAAGCTGATGGTGCTCAAGTAATTATGTTTGAGGCAGAAGTGTCTGAGGCAGCTCTTGAAGGTACATTGTATCCCGCAAAAGCAAAGAAATCTGCTTATATTGATGGGAGCATTCCAGACAATCCGCAAGTAATACCTATAGGCGGGCTTCTCCCAGATTATATTGATGAGCCAGCTGGAATTGTTTCATTTGACACCAACCTAACATATTATGCTTTAGGGCTTAGTGGAAAGATCAGGATGGAGATTTTGTCTTCTACAAAGATTAAAGATGACCCTCTTTCTAGGGATTTACAAACAACAGGAGAGGTAAATGCAAGTTATATTTTCTCTCTGCAAGATTTCTATCTTTCAGTTGCAGAAGATGGTATATGGAATATCTTAAGCGCATCTTTCCCGTCTGATGGGACTATATATACTAGGGATAACAAAAAGTATTATGAGTATACTAGTGCGTATACTCCTTTGACAGGGGATGGAATAGTTTATAATAGTAAAAATCTAACTTCGGAGTACAATGTTGTTTCTGAAAACGACTTTTTGACCAACAATGGAGTATTGGATCCTGACCTCAGGGTATACAACTATCAGGTTGCCTTTTTAAGAAATGGAAAGAAATACATTGAATCTTATTCGAGTTATCAACCCCTTGAAAATGATACGATTATTTATATCAACAAGGTGGATGCCTCTTGCTCGGATAATAAAATCGAAAACGTATTATTGAATGAAGAATTAGTTTTTTATTCTCGAGCTGGGAAAAACTATATTGAAAAACTTTCAGTATATAACTCTGGCCAAGGGGAGACTGATTCAAATGCTATGAAGACAGGTGATGTGATATATTACATAAGCATTGAGACACAGACAAGTCCAATTGAACCAGTTTATATTGGAAGTATGGCTAATCCTTCTTATGTGGAATATTATCTTTCCGGGGCTATTTCAACTAGATATGTGGTTAGCTCTGATTACTGGGATTCTGAGCTTGATGGGGTTAGTGGTTATAACAAAGTAGCTTGGACTGGCCAAACAACGGATGGATATAACGGTAACGGAATATCTTTTGATAATAATTTTGTGGTATATCAAAGAGAGTATTCTTCGACAACATATACCTGTATTGATCATATCGATTCCTACGCCCCATTAACTGGAGATATAATTTTAAATTATCAAAAAATTGATTCCACTAAAGTAACATTTTCAGACCCGAATTACACTGCAAATCTAGTTGATATTAGAAATAGTACGGAAATAGATGTGACAGACAGGGATTTGTTATATGTAGATGAAAATGAAAATATTGTTTGGAGTCTTTACTCTGATGCTGATTTCTCTTTGTTTTCTGATGATACCCTATTATTTGCTAATATTGTTGATACAACAACAGGAAGAATCGTTGTAAAAAATTATACATATGAAAGTGGCGGGGATGAGCCTTTAACCTACACTACTGCAGATATTTTGGTGATGAACTCAGTGTCTTTTAATGATTCTTATACCCTGGTAAAAAGATTTGATGAAGTAGAATATGTGTATAGCGAAGTAGAAACACTTGATATAAGTACTCCTTTTTATCATATTGAAAAAGATGCGCTATACGAACCGCAAACCTTAGATCTGATTTATTATAATATCTATGTTGCAGACGACGTTATGTATGATTCTGGAAGTGGGGAATACACGGTAAATGACTTAGATTTGTTTGATGACGATTTTATCTATAGCAGAGATGGAGTAAGGTATATTGTTAAGGAAGGGGACTATATTCCGGTTGAGGACGATATTATCATCTATGAAAATGGAAGCGCAGTAGGACAAGAATTATTAACTTATGATAATAGTGGATATAGTGCAAACAAGATAGCGCTTGAGAGCGATGATACGGTATATCTTAGGAATGGAAAGATATACGTATGCACAACCCTTTATTACTCCTCACAAATTGGAGATATCTCTTTATACGAAGATGGTATAGTAACATTAGAAGGAGAGGATTATATAATCGAAGCAGAGGAAGGAGACATAGTTGATTATTATGTAGATAATGTTTCCTTATTGGTTAATGATGAGGTGTATGTTAGAGACAACGATTTTCGCTTCATTTATAAAGATGCAGAATCATATTCTCCTATTGAAGGAGATAATATGATTTTTGATAGTGGATATATGGTTGCTGATGCTCAAACTAGGTTTATGATTAGCGGCTCGGTATATATAACCACTTTAGATCAAGAGACTTCAAGAGATTTAATCGGGGCAACAATCACTTTGATGTTATCAATGGAAAGCCCGGATATTTCAGAATAGGGAAAACAAGAAAATGAAAAAAATTACAAAAATATCAATTATATTATTATGTTTGATGGTTGTATCCTCTTTGTTGGTGGTTAACACTTATGCAAAATGGAAACCAGAGAGAGAAGCTGCCCAGACAGTAGATATACCGGGTACCGGGTGGAACCCGGCAGAAAGCTATATAGTTTTCGCAGGCCTTGATTCTTCAAATTTAGTAGTTTCTTCCTCAGTGGACTTTTCGGAAATCATAAACTTTGCAGTTGTGGGATATACAGGTACAGTTGCGGAATTGGTGATCCCAAGCGAAATTACTGTTTCATATAATGAAGTGGAAATTACGGGGTCAGTAGTTCAGATATTAGCTGGTGGAAGTTCAGGCTTTTACTTCCAAGATGGGGAAGAATATACTGGGGATTATGGGGAAGTGGATTTAAAGAACAATCAGATTATTACATCATTGTATTTACCAGCTACAATTACATATATTGGAGCCTCGGTTTTTATGGGTTGTGTGAACTTAGAAGAAATAGAATTAGAAGGCTCTGAAATAGCGATTAATATGGGAGATTATGCTTTTTCAGATTGCATATCTTTATCTTCGGTGGTCCAAAATACCAGAACAATAGTTGGAGTTTTGGCCTATGTTTTTTACAATACCCCTTATTTAGAATAAGCCAAATTTCATTTACAAGAAAATAATATTACTTTTTGATTTTCTATGGATAAATAGAAAAGCCCCTGATAAAAAGGGCTTCTTGGTACACCATCGGGGACTCGAACCCCGGACCCATTGATTAAGAGTCAATTGCTCTACCAGCTGAGCTAATGGTGCAAAATAAGGCAAGCAGCATTGAAATGCTGCTCGCATGTGGAGCGGGAAACGGGATTCGGACCCGCGACTTTCACCTTGGCAAGGTGACACTCTACCACTGAGTCATTCCCGCGAATAACGTGTTTATTATACTATATCTTTTTTTTATTGTAAATTAAAAAACAAAGATAATGGAAACGAATTAACCGCTCATTGATTGACTAAAATGATATAGTATAAACATAAAATGCGTTATTATAATAAAAAACGCAGACATAACTCTGCGTTTTTGGTGCGACCGAAGAGACTTGAACTCCCACCTGGTTAGAGACTAGATCCTAAGTCTAGCGCGTCTGCCATTCCGCCACGGTCGCAAAGATAAAACAAATATGCGGGCTTATAAGGCCCGCTTCTAAGTGGTGATCCATCGGAGATTCGAACTCCGGACCCTTTGATTAAAAGTCAAATGCTCTACCGACTGAGCTAATGGATCATATTGGCAGGGGTGGGAGGATTTGAACCTACGAGTGCCAGAGTCAAAGTCTGGTGCCTTACCGCTTGGCTACACCCCTTAGTGTTTGGGGTGAGTAGTGGGGCTCGAACCCACGGCCTCAAGAGCCACAATCTTGCGCGCTTCCAACTGCGCCATACCCACCATATAGTTTCGGTGCCTATAAGTTATTTAGTTTGGTGAACCAGGGGGGATTCGAACCCTCGACCTACGGCTTAGAAGGCCGTTGCTCTATCCGACTGAGCTACTGATCCGTGGATGGAGCGGGTGATGGGAATCGGACCCACGCGACAAGCTTGGAAGGCTTGGATTCTACCATTGAACTACACCCGCAGAATCTAAAATATTCTTAAAGAAATAACGATTACTCACCTTATTAGCTATAAAATAACACGCTTAATTAGTATAAACAAAAACAAATATTGTGTCAATCAATTAAAATAACTTAGTAGTGTATAGTATTCCTGAAAAGCGAAGGATAAATGGTCGATTTAACAATTGAATAAAAAAACCGTTTATAGTTAATAATGGATAAAATATTTACAAGAAAAAATAGAATAAATACAGTCTGTTACTGGGAAAAAGAAGAGCTTTTAAGACTTATCTCTCCTGAATTTAGAGTTAGTGTCTCCTCATTAGTTTTCACAATAAGATTTCCACTAAGATTTATGTCTATGGCTTTCCCCGAATAACTTTTATTATTTATAGAAAAAGCAATTTCTTTTCCAAGGATAAAGCAGTTATCTTTGTAATAGCTTATGATTTCTTGGAAAGTATCTTTTTGGTCGAAAAAGATTTTTGTAATCTCGGCTATTAATTGGGCTCTAGTTATTCTTTTGTTATCAAGAGATCCTGCAATATTCACTAAATCGGTAGGAAAGTCTGAGGTAAATAAATTAATACCTATTCCTACAATAATCCAACTAGATTCTCCAATTGATTCAGTTAAAATGCCTCCAATTTTTTTACCATTAAAAAACAAATCATTAACCCACTTAATTAGGACTTTTTTCTTAGTCAAGTTATAGATGGCTTTGATACAAGTTGTCGCTACGCGAATGGTTACTTCATTCTTATCCATTTGGCCGTAGGTATTAAAGAGAATGCTCATGTAAATGCCAGTTTGGGAAGGAGAAAAAAAAGAATTTCCTTGTCGCCCTCTCCCAGCTGTTTGTGTGTTTGCAACAATTAAAGATCTATTAGGTGAATCCCGCTTAAGTAATAATTTTGCATAGTTGTTAGTTGAATCAATTTCATCAAAATAGAATGTGTCAATATCATACCCAATCAAGGCTTTCTGAAGAGATATATTGTTAAGATTATCAATTTTTGTCATCATTAATCCTTTGGAAAAAAGAAGGAAATAAACTCATTTTTGTTAAACTTTTCGTCTAAATTCATATTAAGAATACCGTAAATTGATAGATAGGCTCCATTAAGAGCATATTCCAATTTTGAAGATAAGTCAGGAAGCAGTGAGTCGGTATAAACCGTTGCGTTTTTAATGGTGTTGTCTTTAATAAAAAGATACACATCAAGGTTTCCATAGATAGTTCTCCCATGAAAAACCTTATTGTATGTTGGGCTTTTCCCATACAACCAGCTATCAGATGAAAACTTTGAGGTATTTTTTTTGTATAAACTTGGATCAATTGAAAATATTGTTGCTTTTCCATATTCAGTCTCAAAAGATTTTTTTAGTAAGTCTGTTATAATCGGAGGAGTCAAGTCAGGTTTTATCTCGTTCAAGTTTATTATTCTCGACTTAACGCTTTTAACGCCTTTCGAAATAAGTTTTGTGTCTTTTACATTTAAGACCTTTTCGATAAGATCCTTGTTTTCACTTATCAAAATTGTTCCATGGTGAAGAGAGGATTGTTCTCCATTGAAAAATGCATTGCCACTAAATTTTCTTTCTGAAATAAGAATATCGTTTCTTCCCGAAAAATATGCTTCAATCCCTATTGTTCTTAGCGCGTTAATAATGACGCTAAGTTGCTTTTGAATGTCATATTGATCATTTGTCATTATGAAGGAAAAATTAAGATTTCCCGTGTGATGATAGACTGCTCCACCACCAGTTATTCTTCTTGCTAGTGAGACTCCAAGTTCTTTCATTACCTCAAGATTGCATTCTTCGAAGGCATTTTGATATTTTCCTATAACTACAGTTCTTTCGTTTTGCCATAAATACAAAATAGGGATCCCATCGTGGGTCTGAAGAAGATATTCTTCTAATCCTAAATTTTCATATGGATTGAACGAATTTGATATTATTATACGTGACATTAATTATTACCCCTATTTAATAATTATAGCATTAGAAGTATCTTACTATGAAATTATTTAGCGAAAAAAAAATCCAATTGTATTGAGAATAAAAGCTTTCTCAAATTATAATTACTTTCTCGAATAAATCCTCAATTGACAATCTTTATTAAAGTATATAGAATTAAGTGAAATGAATAATATAAGAATTAATATTGAATCAGCGCTTGAAGAGGGGAAACTAACATTTCCAGAAATTTTTTGCTGTAAGAAATATTCTTTTGAAGAAAAAAGGGCAGGATTAAGCGATTCAGATTTAATCAATATGCTGCTAGATATGTATTTGATTCGTTCTTTTGAAAATAAGCTAAAAACAATAAAAAAGACAAAGAAATTTGGGACCAAGGATTTTAGCCTTGCTGGACCGATTCACTTAATTAATGGAGAAGAAGCTGCTTGCGTAGGGCAGGCATATGCTCTCGATAAGGAGGACTATTCTTTTGGTTCCCATCGCTCTCATGGCGAACTGTTAGCAAGATCAATGTGTGCTATTTCTCATTGTTCGGAAGAAGAATTAAATAAAATAATGATGGGATATCAGCAGGGGTATTTATATGAAAAAACTAAGGATATTTTTGTAAATAGCAAAAATATTAAAGATTTAGCGCGCTTTTATATTATATATGGGGCAATATCAGAAATATTTGGGAAAGATACGGGTTTCCAAAAAGGTTGTGCAGGTTCAATGCACATGTTTTTTCCGCCTTTTGGGGTTTTCCCTGCCAATGCAATTGTTGGGGGCTCAGCCCCAATCGCTACAGGAGCCGCATTGTATAAAAAAATTAAGGGGGAAAAAAGTATTTCTATCGCTAACTTAGGAGATGGTGCTGTTGGATGCGGAATAGTTTTTGAGTCGATGAATTTCGCCGCGATGAAGCAATATAATCTTTTGTGGAAGAAAAAGGGAGGATTACCGGTTCTTTTCAATTTTTTTAATAATGGTTATGGAATGGGAGGAAGCACTGTTGGGGAAACCATGTCATATGATAAGCTTGTACGTATAGGTTCTGGGATCTCTGAGAATGCTATTAACGCTGAAAGAGTGAATGGTATGGACACTCTTGCAGTATATTACGCAACAAAAAGAAAGAAAAAAGAAATTGTTCAAGGAAATGGCCCAGCGCTACTTGATATAGTAACCTATAGATTTGAAGGACATTCTGAATCTGATAAGGAAGAGATTAGAGAAAATGATGAAATTTCTCAATGGAAGAAAATAGACCCGCTGGATACTTTTGCAACCAAATTGATTAATAAAAAGATTATTTCAAAGGAACAAATATTATCCTCATATGCCCAAATCGAAGAATTGGTAACATTGGCTTTTGAATCAGCTGTCGATACAAACTTATCTCCAAGAACGATTTTCTCTCGGGAAAAGAAGCGACATCTCTCACATAATGAAAACAAAATAAATAGTAGTATTGAATCGGATATTTCGTATTTACAAGAAAACAAAAAGATAGAAACGCATACTTACTCTATATGTGGGGTTAAGGAAGCTCTTCAATATACGGTTAAAGAGGCTTTTGAAAGATTTGATGATCTGGTTTCTTTTGGCGTTAATGCAAGAGATTGGGGAGGAAGTAACTCGATATATGCTAATATGAAGAACAATTTGGGGTATGAAAGGTTATTTAATTCTCCCGTGAGTGAAGCTTGTATGGTCAGCGTTGCTATTGGATATTCTATGTCGGGTGGAAGGGCGATTGTAGACATTATGTTTTCGGGGTTCATAGGTAGAGCAGGGGATGAGATTTTCAACCAATTGGCGAAATGGAACAGTATAAGTGCCGGATATTTTAGCTTGAAGGTTATTATTAGGGCCACAACAAGCAGGACTTATGGCGCACAGCATTCTCAAGATTGGGCATCGCTCATTACTCATATCCCAGGATTATCAGTAATGTATCCTGTTACACCTTATGATGTTAAAGGATTATTTAATATGGCTTTGGAATCACCTCAACCCGTAGTATTTTTTGAAAACAAAGAATTGTTTGCAGATGAAAATATTAAGATGGAAATCCCGAAAGGGCATTATACCAAACAAATAGGCGAGCCCACTAAGATTATGGAAGGAAACAGTATTACGATACTTGCCATAGGGCCAGTTCTATATGATGTTTTAGAGGCATTAAAAGAAAAATCTTTAAATGGGATTACCGGGGATGTTTTTTCTGCAGGAAGCATAGAACCATTTAACTATGAACAAATTTTAAACTCAATAGAAAAAACGGGGAAATGTTTAATAATCGGCCATGAAAACGAAAGGGTTTCGATACTTAAGAATTATGCATATGATATATTTAGTTTAGCTGAAAGGAATTTGAAAAAAGCACCAAGCATTCTTGGAGCTTACGATAGTATCACGCCTAGTTATGAAAATATGGGCGATTTTTTCCCAAATATAAGTTTAATTGCAAATAAAGTAATGGAAATATGTTTGCATTAATTAGTCCAAAAGATTGATAGAACTAATGAGATATTCCTATTAAGAACCATACTTTGCGTACAGAATAATAATTATTACTGCAAGCATTATTATTCCCATTATCCAACCAATTAATTTTTGCCGAAAATATCTTTTCATTAATCCACCTCGCAATCATTATATTGGAAATATTGGAATATGTCAAAAAAGATATAAGGAATCAATTTTTACAAAAGACAAAATAATTAAATCAATATTTATTAAAACTTAAGAATTTTGATGTTTTCTAGAATTAAGTAAGGTCATAAAAATTTATGTTGGAAGTACTATATTGTCGCAAAAACGGGTATATGCTAAAATTGTAAAAAGGGGGAAAATCACATGAAGATTATTATAGCCGGGGCTGGACATGGGGGACTGGTGGCAGGAGCGCTTCTTGCAAAAGCTGGTCATCAAGTGGAATTATATGAAAAAAATTCTCAAGAAAATTTGGGACACGATTGGGAAGACCGATTTGATGTCAAAGTACTCTATGATTTTGTGAATAAAGAAGTTCCTTGGGAAAAACTAAGAAAGAGAAGCGATTCTACGTTTTATAGCCCAGATCAAAAAACTCCGGTCGTTGTTAGATTTAAGGATATTTCTAGACCCAGAATGATGTGGAGAAAGGATATTTTATCTGAGCTATTTGAGTATTTTTATAAATGTGGTGGAAAGGCATTTTTTGGGAAAGAAATATTATCTGCAATTGTTGAGAATGACACTATTAAAGGAGTTTTTCTGTCAGATGGCCCGGTTTATTCAGATCTCGTTATAGATAGTCTAGGAACGTTGTCGAAGATAAGGTTAAATTTACCCGAACAACTAGGTATAGAAAAAAAGTTTGTTTATGGAGAAATATTTTACGCCTTTAGGGCTTATTATTTTAGAGAAGCTTCAGCTCTTGATAAGGATGCCCCATTTGAAACATTTATTTCTCACTTGGGAGAACAGGGAATATCCTGGTATGATGGAGAAGGAAGTTGCGCTGATATTTTGATTGGAAGAATTAACCCCTTATCGGACGATGATATAGAATATTCTCTTGACTCATTCCATAGATCAGATTTTTCTTTAACCAAAAAAATATTACATGGGGGACAAAAGGGAATTATTCCAGTTAGAAGACCTTTGCCACTTTTTGTTTCTAATGGATACGCTGCGGTTGGTGACAGTGCATACATGACAACTCCTATGAATGGAATGGGGATAGAATTGAGCCTATATGCTGGCAGGATATTAGCTGATACTATTATTAAGAATAAAGATGTTTCCATTTCAGGTTTGTGGGATTTTAATCGACAATATATAACATCAAAAGGAGGAGCTCAAGCCTCTAATGAAATATTGAAGAATACTTTATTAAATTTATTACCCGAAGAAGTTGATTTTTTATTTAGAGAAAGAATAATTACTTCAGCAGAACTATCTGGCGCAGGAGCCGACACTAGACTTAATGTATTGATAGGAAAATTGTTCCGTGGGTTAAAAAGACCTAAAACTTTCTTCAAAGTATTGAGCGCTGTTGGTCTTGGAAAAAAGGCACAAAAACATTATTCGAGATTCCCAAAATTATATAATGATGGGACAGAATACAGAATATGGAAAGAAGGCTTATCCAGATTTATTGTTCCTGTTTGTAAAAGATCTAAATAATTTATTGAGGGAACTTATTGGTATGAAATACGAAAGATATTTAATCGATGAAAATGAAAGGAAAAGAATAGGCGGAGAATATGCAATTCTAAGCGATGGCCACACCCATTATGAGCTGAAGGGTGAGGGAGCACCCGTAGTCTTGGTTCATGGGTTTTCGACACCTCTATACATATATGATAAGATTTTTATTTCTTTGACAAAAATGGGATATAAGGTCTTAAGATATGATTTATATGGAAGGGGTTTTTCTGATAGACCGAACAAAAAGAATTCTTTAGATTTACTTGTAAAACAACTAGAAGAGCTAATTGATTTATTTTTTCCAGGGGAAAAAATATTTTTAATGGGAACCTCTATGGGCGGGTCTGTTGTGGCTGCATATGCAAAAAGACATCCCTCAAGAATCGAGAAGTTATTTTTATTTGCACCTGCTGGTATGCCATTTAGACCTCCGTTATATATGAAATTATCAAAAATACCCGTATTAGGAGATTTAGTATTTAAGACAATGGCTACCCCAATAATGGTAAAAGGTATTACTAACGAATTAATTTATTCAATTAATGAAAAAGAGTACTATCAAAAAGAGTTTTTGAAGTCTGTAATGTATAAAGGTTTTTCTAGAGCGTTATTATCTAGTTTAAGAAACATTGTTTTAAAACCAAAAATGACCTTACCAGGGTTTGAATCTTTGGATATTAACAATGTTAAAGTTGTAGCAATATGGGGTACTGCGGACAAAACCATGCCATATTACCAAGCAGAAACATTAAAAAAAGTCGTTAAATCATTAACGTTTTATGAATTTGAGGGATCAGGGCATCTATTCATTTTTGACGAAGGAGAAAGAACAATGGCAATTATTGAAAAAGAATTGTCAGACTAATAATAGTTTTTCCGTTTTTTGTCGGTTGTTAAGAAATGAAAAGATTATGATATAATTGGTAAAACAAGAATAAATTTTTTAAAGTAAGACATTTAAGGTAAAAGTAATCTGTGGAAAAAGAAAAAATAATTGCTTTTTGTTATGATTTTGACAAAACCCTTACCCCTGATGATATGCAATCGCAAGGGTTTATTCAGTCACTTGGGGCCACTCCCTATGATTTTTGGGAGGAAACTGCTAAAACCACAATTAAAGGCAATATGGATTCAAACTTGTCATATATGTATATGATGCTCAAAAAGTATAATGAGAGGTCGGGCCCTTTGACAAGGGAGGAGCTAAAGAGTTATGGAGTTGGATTAAGGTTTTTCCCTGGGGTAATGAACTGGTTCTTGCTAATTAATAGATTCGCTGAGACATTAGGAGTAAAAGTAGAGCATTATGTAATTTCCTCTGGCATAAAGGAAATGATTGAAGGATGTGCCATTGCAAAGTTTTTTAAAAAAATATATGCATCTTCTTTTTATTACGAATCAAATATCGCTGTTTGGCCCGCAATGGTAGTAAATTACACTAATAAAACTCAATTTTTATTTAGAATCAGCAAGGGGTATTTAGATGAAACAGATGAAAGAGTAAATGATTCAATTTCTCCTGAAAATTATAGAATTCCTTTCAAAAGGATTATATATCTTGGTGATAGTGTAACAGATATTCCTTGTATGAAAGTTGTTACAAGCTATGGAGGATATTCTTTGGGCATATACGATTCGGAACTGTCTAATTCTAAAAGAGTTGAGAGAATGCTTCAGGAAAAACGCATATGCAATTTTTTTCAATCTGATTACAGAGAAAACTCCCCTTTGTTTCAAGCTTGTTGTGATATCATCAAAAAGATTAAAGAAGATGATTAGATCTTTTTTAGAATGTAATTTAGACAAAATCTAATTGATTTTGAGATTCTAATAGTAGAATATATGTGTAATTATTTAGGTACATTTTGGAGGAATAATGGAAGAAATACTTGAAAAGACAGATCAGAATAATGAAGCAGTACATGAAATTGTTCCCAAAAAAGAAAAACTTTCTTATGCTTTAACAAACACAGGGCAAACAATGATCTATGGACTTTTCAGTATGCTTTTGTTGTTTATGACAGATTATTTGGGAATAACTCCAGCTATTGCAGGACTAATTATTACTCTCACGAGAATATTTGATGCAATTAATGATCCAATAATGGGCCAGATTGTTGATAGAACAAAAACAAAATGGGGAAAATGCAGACCCTATATGCTTTTTACACCAATTCCTGTGGCATTAGTTGCTTTATTGTTGTTTTTGCCTTTAGGTTTGTCCGGGGGAGCAGCAATTGCTTATGCGACTGTTGTATATTTAATTTTTACGGTTGTTTATACGGCCAACGATATACCTTATTGGAGCATGTCATCAGTTATTACAACTGATCCCAAGCAACGTGTACAGATAGTTACATTAACAAGGTTAATCGGCGGAATCGGATCTGGTCTTGCGATAGGTGGTTTTTGGTATGTAAATAAGTTGTTTGTTGATTTTGCAGGAGCAGGAAAAAATATGGGCTTTTTCTTAGCTTCTGCAGTCTTTTGTGTTTTTGGAACTATATTAATGCTTCAAGGTTTTTTTAACACAAAAGAAAGAGTTGTTGAAGTTGCTAACAAGAAAGAATCTTTTTTTGAAAATCTTAAGCTTATCCCTAAATCAAGTCCTCTGGTTATTAATATCATAGCTGGTGCATTGTATTCAATTGTTACAGTAGGGTCAACGGCAATGACGACATATTTTGTGAAATGGAATGTAAAGGAAATTTATCCTGATTTGGCATCAACCGATATTATGAGTATTTTTACGCCTGTTATAGGAATTTTGCCAGCCATAGCCTCTGTTATTGGATTGTTAATAGCGCCCATTTTAATTAAAAAATTTGAAAAGAAAAATGTTTTAATAGCCTCTTGTTTTCTTGGCGTAGTTGTAAACATAGTTTCATATTTCATAGGTTATTCCAATCTTTATGTATTTATACTGATGAGGTTTGTGGCTTTTCTTCCCACTGGTATTTGGTCTACCATCACTACCTTATTTATTGGAGATAGTGTTGATTATATTGAATATAAAACCGGTAAGAGGGTGGAGGGAACTTGTTTTTCGCTACTCACTTTTTTGGGTAAGTTTCAAAATAGCATTAGTGTTGCTATTACTGGGGCAATCCTTACTTTTGTCGGATATAATGGACTTCTTGATCCAGATAGCCAATCACAAAGTACTTTTGCACTTCAGGGAATATTTTTTATGGTTACGATTGTTGCAGCGATAGGTTATTTACTTTCCTTGATACCGTATTTCTTTTATAAATTGGATAGAAAAACCCATCAAATGATGGTAGAGGCAAACATGAAAAAGAAGAGTCAAAAAACGCAAAGCGAATAATTTGAAGAAAATAGCCGTTTGATTCAATGCAGATTTCAGGGATTATTGAGTTAGAAAGATGGAATTTCACTTTTCATATATTAATTGATAGATTACTTTTTAATTCTGTAGGTAATAGGTATCCTTCTTAATCTTTCGTAATGTTTAAGCTTTTTAAAAATATCACTGACGCTGAAGAAAAGGGTATGGAAAATTTCCCAAACCGCTACCCAAGCCCCAATAATTAGCCCCTCGGATACTATTTCCGCAGCTATTCGTTCGGGAATAACCGCGTTAATTACATTCCCTGCAGTAAGTAAAGCTGTTCCAACTAGTATTAGCACAAACAATTTTTTCAGGCTATCCATCATTTCTGATTTAATTTTTCTTATTTGATAATTAAAATATCTTCTGAATCCCTCGATGCTTTTTTGTTCTTTTTCATCGCTAACAATATTATCAGGAACATAGAAATCTAGAGCCATATTTTTCTTTAATCCGATTTCATAGGAACATTCCATAATATATCTTAAGAGACTTCCATCAAGTTCACGGTTGTTAAATGGAGAATAATCCCATTCAGAATATATATCACGATATGTATCAAGGTCGATAACCACATGATATGAGTTATCAGTTTCATAATATTTGTATACATCTTTTAAATATTGGATTTTATCTTTCATAGTACTTTTCCTCAATAGTAATATTATACATTAAATGAATGAATTAAGGAAATCTAACGGATTAAGAATAATTAAAAAAGGTTTTCAGTCAGTTCTCAAAGTAAGTGCAACAGTAAGTGCAACATTCGGGATTTTGTCTCAAAGTAAGTGCAACTTCACAAAAAAGGTTGTTTGGCATAGAATGTATCCATGCAGTTTTGCAAATACCCTAGAGGAGGAATCATGTCAAATGAAAAAAAGAATTACTCTCATCTAACATACAGAGACAGAACCATTATCTCTCATGCACTAAGCAACAAAGCTTCTTTTACCACCATCGCTAAAACTTTAGGAAAAAGCAAAAGCACCATA
>MWEH01000139.1 GCA_002070965.1 Firmicutes bacterium ADurb.Bin080
TCTTCGTTATAATATGATTCAGTTCTCTCTTTTCCTTCTCTCTCATCGGTAAAAGTGATTCTAAGACATTTATTCAAAAATGCAAGTTCTCTAAGCCTTACTCTAGCTATATCAAAATCAAATTCTATCCCCTCGACAAAAATACTTGCATCTGGGTAGAAACTGATCATTGTCCCTTCTTCCTCAGTCTCACCTATGATTTTTAATTCTGTTACCGGAAGCCCTCTCTCACATCTCATCCAGTAAATCTTTCCATGTTGGTACACCGTTACTTCCAACCAATCACTAAGTGCATTAACTACGGATAACCCTACTCCATGAAGTCCTCCAGAGATAGTGTATCCGCCTCCGCCAAATTTTCCTCCGGCATGGAGCTTTGTCATTACAACTTCTATTCCGGATTTATTTTCTTTTTCCACTATTTCAGCGGGTATCCCCCTTCCATTGTCTCTAACCGAACACGAGCCATCCTTATTAATTGTAACCTCAATATGAGTACAATATCCAGCGAGAGCTTCATCAACAGAGTTGTCGACTATTTCAGTAATTAAATGGTGCAATCCCTTTGAATCAGTTGTCCCTATATACATCCCCGGTCTTAGCCTGACAGGCTCCAACCCCTCAAGGACTTTAATCGCATGCCCATCGTACTCAGTAGTGTTTTTTTCCATTAAAATCTCCTTTCTTGCAAATAACCCCTTTCGGGGCGTTAATTCTTGTGTGAAAGACTTAAGTTATCCACATAAATCTAACTAGAACATTATACCACATATACTTATATTTGTATAGTATTAATTATCTATAGTATATATACATACAAGCGCGGGCATTTGCGCACGCACGTGTTATATACAATGGCATAGCATGTTTTTTAACTCTACAAAAAGGTCTAATGATTGCTGGGCGCAAAAAAAAGAGATTAATATGTGGCTAGGGCCAATTTTTCCTTTACAGTAATAATACTTATTGATGGTAGATGGGAAAGTTTTTACCTTCTAAAAATATATGGCACAAAAGAATTTTTAATCATTGTTCGTTTTGTTCTTCCTGTTCCATTTTGCCTTGTAATAGGTCTGTCTTAACTTTCTTAGAGCCTTTCCTTTTCTCTCTTCGGCATCTGACTCTTCTCTATTGTTTGATAAAACAGATATATTTACTCCTTCGTGAGCTAACCTCGTCAAAAAGACTCTTTCAACTTCTGTACTTACTGTCATCCTAGTAAACGAAATGGACATTATGTCATTTGAGGATACAATTCCGATATTTAAGGGTGTCTTTTTGCTAATATTAACGTGAAATGTCATTTTGTCTATTTCCCTACTAACATCTGCTGGGAGGGGAACAAATCCTAGGTTAGATACGATTAAAGTCTGTCTTGGCTTTACTAAAAAGGTCTTGGGAACCTTGATAAACAGAGTCTTAAGTCTTGAAGGCATTAGCCTTAGATACATCTTTTCTGACATCAGTGCAGCAACAGAAAGTTTCTTTTGTAACAGATCTTTATCTGCAACTCCTTCACGAATTCCCTTTTTAATCACCCTTATATATGCGCTTAAATCGGGGGGTATAACGTTCTGATTGACCTCACACCTAATCATAGTAGTAAAATTATTTAACGTTTCTGAGGGGAAAATCTTACGCAAATTAACAGGGATCATTACCGCCATATGTTTGTTATCTTTCTTTTTTAGGTAGGCGTCATGTATTGATAAAAGAGCTAAAGATGCAACAAGTTCGGTAACTGTAGCGTCATATCTTTTTGCAACAGTCCTTACTTCCGAGGAATTCATCAATGCAATTATTGAGCCATAACCGGGTCTAGCAAACATTTTCTGCTTGATGTATACCGAGTTATTTCCGGTCATATTCCCGACCGCATCATCATTTAACGCAAAGTCTCTATAATACTTTGCCGTTGAATCCTCGTTCTCTGCCTCAGATACTTCATCTCCAGGTATCTTAATAGTGTCCGGATTTATTAACTCCTTTCCTATTTCCTTTAAATACAAATAAACTAGTGTTTTCAGAAACTCCAATGCTCCGGTCCCATCAGTCAAACCATGGAAGAAATCAACTGAGATACGTTTCCCAAAATATGAAACTTTTATTAAATATCTGTTGTTCTTTTTAAAATCAATGGTCTCAAAAAACACTCCGCTTTCCGGAAATACACGTGGCTGAAGTTCGTTTTCTTCAAAATAATATCTAAAGAACCCTTTTCTCAAATGGACTTTAAACGCAGGATACCTTGAGTAGGCATTATTCAGGGCATCTTTCAGGGCCTCAGGATTAATATCATCGTTCAGAGTCACTGTCAGTCTAAAATTGCTTTGTACTGTCCTTGAAAGACTCATTGGATATATATCCGCTGAATTATCCAGACGATACCATCTCTCTAGTTTATCTTGTGTTTCTTTCATCTATATTTTAGACCTAAAAATCCTTCTTGTATTTTTACTCATAAAAATATATAACCGGGAAAAAGCTAATTAATTATTCACTGATCTTGCCTCTTAAGCAAAAAGTGTTTCGCAATTAAACCTCTATCCTTTTATCCATTAATCTTGCATCTGGAACAAAAAAGCGTTTCGCATATTGCTTTTGCAGCCTTTCGTCCGGCGCTCATAGCTAGTATAACTGTTGCCGCTCCAGTCGCAGCATCCCCTCCAGAATATACATTAGGCATCGAGGTAAGCCCGTTTTCATCGGTTACTATTATTCCTCTGTCCATTTTTAATTCGGGGCTGACTTTTGAAAGGAGAGGGTTAGGACTGGTTCCTATAGCCATAATTACCTGGTCGCAGAACAAATCAAACTCACTTCCAACAATAGGTATTGGTCTTGGCCGACCTTTTGCATCCGGAGCTCCTAGCTCCATCTTCTGGCATCTTATTCCCTCTACCTTAGTTTCTCCTAAGACGGCTACCGGATTAGTGAGGAGCATCATCTCAATTCCTTCTTGCTCTGCATGGTGAATCTCTTCTAATCTTGCTGGCATTTCTGATCTCGACCGTCTATAAACGATGGTTACTTTTTCAGCCCCCATTCTAAGAGCAGTCCTAGCCGAATCCATCGCCACATTTCCAGCCCCTACAACCACTACATTCTTTCCCTTTTGGACAGGGGTTGCCGAGTCATCTAGTCTGGCTCCCATCAAATTAATCCTGGTTAGATATTCATTTGCGCTGTATACCCCTGCCAGATTCTCTCCCGGAATATTCAAAAACACCGGAAGACCTGCTCCAGTGCCAATAAAAACAGCATCATATTCTTCTCTCAGTTCATCTAACATGACAGTTCTTCCAACTACAACATTCTTCTCTATTACTACTCCCATGTCGATTAAACCTTGTATTTCATTCATTACAATACTCTTGGGTAATCTGAATTCGGGAATCCCGTAAGTCAAAACGCCCCCGGGCATATGAAAAGCTTCGAATATCGTTACTTCAAAGCCGGCTTTTGCACAATCAGCAGCACAAGTAAGCCCTGCCGGGCCACTTCCTATAACCGCAATTTTTCCTCCGTTTTTGGTAATTGCCTTAGGTATTTCTCCCTGGGATATTTTATAGTCCCCTACAAATCTTTCAAGTGCTCCTATCGCGACTGGATTTCCCAACTTATTGAGCACACATTTTTCTTCACACTGAGTTTCTTGGGGGCATACCCTTCCGCATATTGCCGGTAGCAGATTTGATTCAGAAATGACACTACCAGCCCCGCCAAAATCCTTTTCTCTCATTTTTTTAATGAACCCCGGGATATTAATACCCACCGGGCATCCACTTATGCAGGGTGCAGTCTTGCACTGCAAGCATCTCATGGCTTCATTTACCGCGACTTCCTCGGTAAAGCCCAGACTGACCTCTTTAAAATTCTTCCCTCTTTCAACAGGATCTTGTTCTAAAGGTTTATTCCGTTTTTGAACTGCCATATTTTCTCCCTATCTATATTCTTTATTGAAGATTTAATATATCTGAAAACTTGTTTTATACACTACGCATCCCAAGATTTTCTCTAATTTTTTTGCATTCCCCTTATTTTGCAGAGATGATCCTGTTCGAATTCTTTATAAAACTTAGATCTGGCTTTTGCCTCGGCAAAATCAATTAGCTGACCATCAAATTCAGGACCATCGACACAGGCGTACAAGGTCTTTCCGCCAACTGTTACTCTACAACATCCACACATTCCAGTACCATCAACCATTACGCTATTCATGGATACTATCGTCTTAAC
>MWEH01000140.1 GCA_002070965.1 Firmicutes bacterium ADurb.Bin080
CTAAAACTTATACAGGAAGAACAAACCCTTCCATCAATACCTCGAGGCCGGGTTGTGTAAACGTATCGTCCTCACAGGTAAATGTCTCTTGGCCTCCTGAAATTAAATAATATTTTCCAGCAAGGGCCTTGGTTTCTTCGTTACTCAAAAATAATGAGGGGGCCTTTTCTCCAGAGGATATTCCGTTTGTAACATCCAGGCAGTAATCATCCAAAGCTTTTGAGCTTGCTGCCCAATAAAGCATGGCGACGTGTCCGTTTGCAGTAATCCAGCCTATGTCCGTTAGTCCACCACTTGGATAATATGACGCCCAATTAATATTAAGGTCAGTAATGCACAAAAATTGGAGTATGGTTTCGACATCCGCGGGGGTTAGACCCATTTTCAGAGCACTGCCGTTATATGTGTAATAATCCATCGCGATCCCATGATTTGCAAATACCTTAAGGCAATCAAGCACTGTGTCCTTCATGCCGTCTTTTGGCAGAGGCTTCTTGGACCAGCTGATAGTAATGTTATTTGCGGTCATCGGAATAGGGATTCCGTTTACCTCAAAATACATGGAAAAATATGTATCAATAAGTGAATACCTGTCAGGAAGTTGCTTTTTGGGAAGCTGGTTAACATCAGGATGGGCAAGTTCAGTTAAAAGGAAAAGCCCGGCTGCAGTTACTTCTCCACCCATAGAGTGAGCTTGAATTCGGATTTCCTGATCTCCCATTGTATCAGGAAGGAGGCGCATTGCACGGATATATTCGGCGACAAAATGTTCAGCAACACAATACTCAGTCCCATCAAAGTATCCTTTACCATCAGTACTAACAAACCTTGTTCCCGACTTACCATCTGTTGCCCAGATTCTTTCTTCGTTGTTTATAGGACTTTCGCCAAAGGAAGTTCCGAGTCCGGAGGAGAATCTTTCCCAGTGGAAGAATCCGACATTCCAGCCGGCTCTTAACCAAAGATATAACATGCTAACGGGATTACCTGCTTCAACTTCGCTAGCTACATTGAGTTCATTTCTCCCATCAAGAAAATCAGGAAGCCAATATGTGTTGCGGATATGATAGCCACTGGCTTCCATCCCGTGAATGAATATCATGGTAGGCTTTTCGGGGTCAACATAACTTGCACCCAAGACTGAATCAGCAGGGGCTTCCACCACTCTTTGAGTTGATTCGTTCCAGGAGTGCCAGAAAAGACCTTGCTCCATTAATATGGGATATTTGTCATAATCATAATCACATGCCTCGGCGTAATCAACATAGTCTCTTCCGTCCAGGTAAAGGTGATCTGATTTGATTACATAAAGATCTGAGTTTTCACTGTCTGAAAGGACAGTGGCATCAAGAGCCACAAACGCACCTAAAGACACTAAAATTATCGCGGCAATGATACCTATCGCTTTTTCAATAATACTGATTCCTCTCATCATAATCTCCTAACACGGGAAAAATACCAATATATGTATAAACTGAATAGTTAAATAATATACAAAATAACACAATAAATCAATAAAAGATTAGAAATGTGGTTTTCTCCTGCCTGTCGGGTATAATATATGAAATGGATATTTCGTAAAAATGTTGATCCCGAAGGATTAGTTTGATGATAATTAGTCCAAAAGGCAGGTTAATTCAGGTTTTTTGAGATATGCATGAGGGTGACAAAGGCAATAAATTGCGTTACACTACTCGTAAGCTAACTACTCGTAAGAAGTAAGAGAAGAGGTCCAGAGGTTCCCTTGTACTCGGAAATATAAGGGGAGTAAAAATCAATTGAACATATAACTCGAGAAAGTACTATTGATAAATATGTAAGGGATATTAACAAAAAAGGAACATTATGCAACAGAAAATATTGCTTCCTAAAAAAACAGTCAAGAAAGTTGACTCATATATAAACTCCTTAAAGTTCCCGGACGTAAAGGTCATTAAAGACGTAAAAATTACAGATGAGGGGCAGAAAATTGATATATATCTCCCCCAAAATCCAGAGGGGAAAATGGGGGTGTTTGTCAATTTTCACGGAGGGTTTTTTAAGTACGGAAACAAGAACTCAAGACGTGGGTTTTGCTCGTATCTGGCTGACAAGGGAATTGCGACGGTCAACGTGGGGTACGGAAGATACCCCAAATATTGCTTCCCCGATCAAATTAGACAAGCATGTTTAGCTCTCAAATGGGTAGAGGAAAATGCGACTCAGATGGGATTCGATTTAGAGAAAGTGGCAGTAGGAGGGGATGGCATCGGTGGGTATATAGCATGTCAGGCAATAGTTGCAAACATAGCCCCTTCATATCGGAACAAATTGGAGGTAGTGGGGGTAAATTTCAGGGTAAGAGGTGCTGTGTTTTTCCGGTCGATTTTTGATATGGATCTGGTCATAAGCATAACAAATAAGGCAAAAACAGAAGAAAAATCAATACACCGACTGCTTATGGGAAAAAAGAAAGAAAGCATAGAATCAAGCCAATATTTTGAGTATATTTCCCCTATCAAGTTTGTGAGTGAAGATTTCCCGGACACCTTTATTGCATACAATACCGAAGACCGAATGCGCTCCGAACAGGCGTCAAGACTAATTAACCTTTTAAATAGATACGGTATCCCTAAATGGGAGTTTAGGAGTATATATGGCTCTTTTGTCAGGGAAGGCCGGGACGAGAAGAAACATTCAAAAGAGGTCATGTATTGTATAGAAGACTCCGCAAGATTTCTTTTAACCATCTTTAATGGGACGATTCAGGAAGATAAATATATTCAGATTTAGCCCCGATAATTCTTAAACTCGAGCAAATAAAATACTTCGAAAAACCCCATAATTTTTAACCTGTAACCCCAAGTCTTGAAATTTATACCCGCATTAAATTCTCCTAGTTTCGCAGCAATTTTTCCCCAGTTCTTTTGAAGAATCGGCATAAAAGACTCCTCCCTTCGCACGTGAGCGTGTCCTAAGTATTAAGTAATAGATATTTACATACCCCTTGTGATATAATTAGAAAACTATAAAATGGGCACATGTAGGCCAAAATGAGCAGAAGAAATGATAAAAGTCATAGCTACGAACAAAAAAGCGTATCACGATTATTTTATCGAGGATACGTACGAAGCTGGTATAGAGCTTCAGGGAAGTGAGGTTAAAAGCATTCGCTTGGGAGAAATTAACCTCAAAGACAGCTATGCAAATATAACTAGCGATGGGGAGCTGATGCTCATAAACACGCATATTTCTCAGTACTCAAAAGGTAGCCACTTTAACCCTGAACCTAGGAGAACCAGAAGACTTTTACTTCACAAAGAAGAAATACGAAAGCTTAGGCAAAAGGTGATTGAGAAGGGATACACGCTGATACCGGTTAAGGTATATTTCAAAGAAGGACTATGTAAAATAGAGATTGGTCTTGCCAAAGGAAAACAGGGCCCAGACAAGAGAAAGGACCTTATGGAAAAGGATCAAAAAAGGGAACTCGAGAGATATTTTAAGGAAGAAAACTTTCGAAGGAAGTAGAAAAACTCGACAGAAAAAATCTACAAAATTTTTTAACTAACAGAATTGAAAAAGTATTATTCGGGAAAACGGATAAACATGGGAGGAGAAGATGGATTCTTTTGAAACAAAATGCATCCAGGCGGGATATTCGCCAAAAAACGGAGAGCCGAGGATGGCGGCCATTGTTCAATCAACAACATTTGCCTACGACACTCCCGAAGAGATGGCTGAAATTTTTGATTTAAAAACGGAAGGATGTGTATATTCCAGGTTGAAAAACCCTACATGTCAGGTTCTTGAAAAAAAGGTAGCCGAGCTAGAAGGCGGAGTCGGGGCGTTGTCTGCTGCATCCGGGATGGCAGCCATTACAACAGCTATTTTGAATTTGTGTGACAGTGGAGATAATTTCATATCGGTATCAAGTATATACGGTGGGTCATATAATCTTTTCAACGTAACCATGAGAAGGCTAGGGATTGAATGCAGATTTGTTGATCTGGATGACAACGACGAAGTATTCGAGAAAATGATAGATGATAAAACAAAGTTCATATACTTTGAAACAATAGCGAACCCTTGTGGAAGAGTAGCAGATTTTGAGAAGTTCGACAGGCTTTCAAAAAAATACGGAATAGTACTAATGATAGATAACACCATAGCTTCTCCATATATCTGTAGACCTTTTGAACACGGAGTTCATGTGGTGATACATTCTACAACCAAATATTTGGATGGGCACGGAGTTGCAATTGGCGGGATTATAGT
>MWEH01000141.1 GCA_002070965.1 Firmicutes bacterium ADurb.Bin080
CGTTTTCTAAATCCCTTAACGAAGATTGGAGTGAAATGCTGTCTACTTCTTTAAGCCACTCTAAAGACTTCTTAATCTCCTTTAAATCAGCACTACACAAATTATATTTCATACTGGACTTGTCTTCTTTGTATAACTCAATTCTTTTAGCAAGATAATAATTGTATACAAATCTACAACAACCAAACGTCTTTTGTATAGTTCCCTGTTGTTCTTTGTTAGGATATATTCTAAATTTGTAGGCTTTTTCCATTCTTTATTTTTCTTTTGCTATTTTATTCAATATCTCTATCAATCTCACTTCAATTTTATCGTTTAATACTTTATGTCAATATTTTACGCACCAAACAATATGATATTGAATGGAATACACGTAACCCCTACCACGATATATTTCTGCCATATTTTTGAACTCTTTATTTGTAGTTTAACGTATGTATTGATACTTATCAAACAGTTCGTGGATTTTTAGTGTGTTTTTAATTGACATATGCAATTTATCGTTGGCAATTCATCCCATGACTAAAGTCACAGGTGTTCTTGCTATATTGAATAAACACTAAATACTCATATTTGAAAAGGAATATTTAAGACCAGCCTTTCGATTATATAAGGGAGAGTATTCCGAAAATGACAACCTGTGAGATAAAATATATCCAGATGGTATATCTTCCCGGGACACTAACAATCTTATGCCATTTGCCATCAAGGGCGGGCATAAGACTTTTCTTTTTCGGATAAAATAACACGCCGGCAGCAGCCCCTAGCATAAAGAATCCAAAATATGGAAGGAGGGGGAAGTAGTCAGCAGTCCACCAGTCACGGGTGTATATAAACATACCTGTCCACTCGGAAGTCGGGGCTACGGTAGCATAGTTAACACTAAAATCATAAAAAGGAACATTGTATAGATCGTTCATAAGGAAGGCAATAATAGTAATAGCTAAAAACACTCCGAACTTCGAAAATCTGAAAATCAGTTCTTTTTTCCTAAATCCGGTTTCATCTTTTAACTTATTTAGTTTTTCTTTAAATTCTTCTTTATATTCGGGTGTCTTATTAATTTGTTCCTGAGGGTAGTATGCGGCTAGCGTAGCTTTTACTTTCTTTCTGAGCGGGTTTTCAGGGTTGAATAAATTAACAATAAACTCAACTAAGCTAAATATAGTAAGAGAGAGAGCAAAACAATGGATCACGCCGAACTTAATAAAAATGCTGACTCCTTGAGCGCCCAGCATAGAGTCGGCAAGATATGTAACCAGGGATAATAGTCCTGCAACAATACCCATTTTCAAGGCCCTGAAGGGATTACTTCTACTAAACGTTGTACAGATTCCTGAGATATAAAAGAAGAGGAAGACAAATACTGCCCATCCATAAAGTCTTAAGTCACTTGTAAAATATTCCCTTCCGAAATTTGAAAACTGAACTAGATGGGCGTTTCCAGAATACAATAAGTTTGCGCGGAAAACATAGCCCACATCATACATGAAGTGATCCCAGACCACCAAAAGGATAGAAATTCCCCTTGCTGCGTCAAGCTCCCATGCCCTTTCTTTCTTTACCTTATTTTTCTTGTTTTTCTTTCCCATCAATTTTGCACTAATATATATACTGCTTCAGAAATAATATTAATTGTTATCTATGGATTACTCAAAACTTGGGGTTTTTAAATTCCACTCTATCTTTTACTGCCTTGCCGTTAACTAAACGAAAAACCTCAAACCTGTCACTATACTCATGTATTAATGTATTAGCTTCAAGAACGGAAAGATAAATCTTTGGTTCTTCTTTAGGAGAAGTGTAAGTGTTTTCTGCCCATGGACTATTGGAATATGGAGAATAAGGGGGTGGGCTTTGATAAACAGGAGGAGGTGGAGGTAAGGGAGCTTCCTTGGGAACTGGCTCGTAAGGAATATCCTTTGGTAGAGCCTTTTTTTCTTTGTCCAATTGTTTCTTTGCCTTTATAGCTGCCTTTATCTCTTTTCGAGACATTTTTTTGGGATCCTTTCTTTCAGCTTCTATTTGGGTATCAGAAGGGTATGGCTGCTGATACATCTGTTCCGAAGAATACGGAGCATTGGGGGAGTAAGGGCCATTTTGATACATTTGCCCGGAAGAATACTGATTATTTGGATTATATGCCCCTTGATTAATATAATTCGGGGAAGGATTAGAATAGGGTTGTCCCTGATTATTTTGATAATTTTGCTGATATTGATTTTCTCTGGGATTATTCTCAGAATTCCCTTGTCCTGAAGAAACCTTTTCCTCTTTTTTCCATGTAGGATTCTTGAAGCCTTTAACCACATTCTTTGCTGGATTAATTACTAGTTTCTTAAAAGTAATTACCAAGGAGGCGAGTGCAGTTATAAAAAAGATAACTAAAAATAAAACATGACCTTCCGAATCGAACTTAAAGGGATTTGAACCCGAAGAAATCCAAATAACTAATCCCACGATAGCGCAAATAGTCACTATCCACAGACCGGTGTATTTTACAAAGACATTGTAAAGAAATCTAAGTATTGAGCCAAAAATGACCCCGGCTCCCTTTTTGTTATTTTCAGCTTCCTTTTTCTTTTTGAATGCCATACAATCCCCTCGTCAATTTTATGGTGCTTTTTATATTATATACTATTTTTAATAAAAGTGATAAGTGTATCTTAAAACAACGATTAAGTGTAAATGCTAAATATGAATTTACGGCACAAAAAAATAAGTTATGCATTGAAAACGCAATAAGTTATGCATTGAAAACTCAATAAGTTATGCATTGAAAGCTCGATAAGTTATGCATTGAAAACGCAATAAGTTATGCATTTCTATTGACTTCGAAACAGTATGCCTATATAATTATGACAGGGAGAAGAAAAAATGAGAGAATATTTAGAAAGATTAATAGAAACTACTATATCGGATACAATGCGCTCCGTGGGGTGTGTTGTTATAGAAGGGCCTAAATGGTGTGGCAAATCTACAACTGGGCAAAGATTTGCAAAATCTGTTATTGAACTTGCTAAGCCAAATATATACAGACAATACAAAATATTCTCAGACTTAGGCGACCCTAATTTACTAAAAGGGGAAAAGCCCTTGATGTTTGATGAATGGCAAAAAATACCTGATTTATGGGATTATATTCGCGCTGATATTGATGAAAATGGGCTTCGTGGGCAATATATTCTTACTGGATCTACTAAGCCACAAGAAGATGAGAAAAGGCATAGTGGTACCGGGAGAATAATAAAGATTGTCATGCGACCAATGTCACTTTGGGAGTCCAGGGAATCAAATGGCCAAGTCTCTCTTCGAGAATTATTTGATGAGCCTGATTATATTGCAGGGGAAAACAACCACAAATTAAGCGATATCGCATTTTTATTGTGTAGAGGCGGTTGGCCACAATCAGTATTAGAAAAAGAGAAAGACATTGCATTAATGGCTGCACGAAACTACATTAGTACTCTTATTGAGCAGGATATTAACGAAGTAGATGGAAAGAAGAAAAATCCAGCAAGAGCAAGAGCTATTCTCAGAGCATACGCAAGAAACCTTTCCACATCTGCTAAATTATCGACAATAAAAAACGATATAGAGGTAAATGATACAGCTTTAGATCCTCGAACATTGGATTCATATATTAATTCATTTAGAAACCTATATGTCATTGAAGATATAGAGGCATGGTCTCCAAAACTACGCTCAAAATCAGTCTTGAGAACAACAAACACCAGACAATTAATTGATCCTTCCTTGGCTACTGCAGCTCTAGATGCTTCTCCAGAAGATATAATATCCGATATAAAAACATTTGGCTTTTTATTTGAATCGCTATGCATTCGTGATTTAAGAATATATGCCCAATCTTTAGGGGGCAGTGTATATAATTATCGAGATTCAAGCGGGTTAGAAACTGATGCAATTATTCATCTAAAAGATGGTAAGTGGGGAGCAATAGAAGTAAAAATTGGTGGAGAAGATAGTATTGAATTAGCTGCAAAACATCTTATCGAATTAAAAGATAAAGTTGATACTGAAAAAATGAATCAGCCGTCCTTTTTAATGGTGTTGACTGCCTCACGGTATGCTTACAGACGTTCGGATGGAATATATGTAGTACCAATAGGTTGTCTAAAAAACTAAACCCAGGGATTTTTTCTCCCTGGGTATATAATCTAATTGGGCCCCGAACTAATTTTATTCAATATAGCAAGAACACCTGTGACTTTAGTCATGTGATGAATTGCCAACGATAAATTACATATGTGAATTAAAAGCACACTAAAAACCCACGAGCTGTTTGATAAGTATCAATACATAGGTTAAACTATAAATAAGGAGTTTAAAAATATGGCAGAAATATATCGTGGTAGGGGTTATGTATATTCCATTCAATATCATATTGTTTGGTGCGTAAAA
>MWEH01000142.1 GCA_002070965.1 Firmicutes bacterium ADurb.Bin080
AGGTTCCTACAGGCCTCGTTAAACAGGTAGGAAACATATAATCGCAGACAACTACGATTACGCTTTAGCCGCTTAAGTCGGCTAACGTTCCACCCGGTTTTCCTGTTGGCTGGACTGGAACGTCATTCAGACAGGATAGCCAAACTTCTTGCCTGGGGGAGGGCGGCGAACTCTTACAGGATAGCGCGGGGAGATCCGGCCTTAGGGAGCAAACCAGCGCGAAGTTTCTAAAACGAAGGCTACGCACGTAGAAGCTCCAGCGGAAGGTTTTCGGACGCGGGTTCGACTCCCGCCGCCTCCACCAGAAGGTAATCCAATAGAACCCAAAGAAGCACAAAAACCCGTTAGAAATAGCGGGTTTTTTGTTGATTTTCGTCCAAAATCTTGTTATAAGATTTATTAACATCCAGCTTTTTTAGGGGTATAATACCCTAATAAATACCCCCAAAATAAATTGGATACCCCCAAAAAGGAGAATTTGATATGCCGAAAATAATAAAACCATTAACTGAAATAAAAGTTCGGAATGCCAAATCCAAAGAAAAGGCATACAAGCTTTTTGATGGGGATGGGCTGTTTCTTTTAATTACACCTCCAGGAGGAAAACTATGGCGTTTTAAATATCGCTTTAATGCAAAAGAAAAAATACTTACTCTTGGCTCATACCCAGAAATAGGTTTGCTTGTCGCACGACACAAACGTGATGAAGCAAGAAAACTTTTGGCCAATGATGTTGACCCTGGAGCAGTTCGCAAAGCACAAAAAGAAGCTAATATTCGAGAAACTGAAACTTTTGAGATTATAGCAAGAGAATGGCATAATAGATTTAAATCGACATGGACAGGTGGACACGCAGATACAATTATGAGTCGTATGGAGCGTGATCTTTTTCCTTGGATTGGAAAACGTCCGATTGCAGAAATAAAAGCACCTGAGTTATTGGCCGTTTTAAGACGTGTCGAATCAAGAGGCGCGTTGGAATCAGCCCATCGTATAAGAACAATCTGTGGTCAGGTATTCAGATATGCAGTTGCGACAGGCAGAGCTGAACGTGATCCAGCCGCAGATTTAAAGGGAGCGCTGCCGCAACCAACAGAGAAGCACATGGCAGCTATAACAGATCCCAAGAAAGTAGGGCAGTTGTTAAGAGCAATAGATAGTTATGAGGGAAGCTTTGTTGTCAAGTGTGCTTTACAACTTGCACCTTTGGTTTTTCTTCGTCCAGGAGAATTAAGGCATGGTGAATGGAAAGAAATATCTTTTGAGGAAGCTTTGTGGAATACTCCTAGACAAAAAATGAAAATGAAAGAACCTCATGTCACTCCTTTGTCACAACAGGCGATCGAAATCTTAAAAGAACTTCACAAGCTAACTGGTTCTGGCCGTTATTTGTTTCCAGGAAGAACACCAGATCGTCCGATGAGTGAAAATGCTATCATTGCAGCGTTAAGGCGCATGGGTTTTGAAAAAAGTGAAATGTCTGCCCATGGATTCAGAGCTATGGCGCGGACAATTCTTGATGAAATTCTGCATATACGACCTGATTATATTGAGCATCAACTTGCCCATGCGGTAAGAGACCCGAACGGGCGCGCTTACAATAGGACGGCACATTTAGATGAACGGCGAAAAATGATGCAGACATGGGCTGATTACTTGGACGGACTGAAGACAGGAGCCAAGGTTTTGCCATTTAAACAAACGAAGCGATAATAATTATTTTTCAGTTTAGGCATAAATTTCCTGGAACGGTTAGCGTGCCACCAAGAAAACAAGAAGAACATGGCAAATATGATTGACATTAGAAATCTTCATATATTTGCCATGCTCTTGTTGGTCAAGTCCAATGTTGTAGTTGCACCTATTCTTTAAATTATCTAATTCATTTTATGTCTTCTCAACTAATAGTCTGATGTCCGACATTCTCCAGACTGTTGTTCGCTTACCAAGTTTGATTGGTTGAGGAAATCTTCCTTCTTTGACGCCCGCCCACCAACTTGATTTAGAAATGGGAATAATTCCTGGCGTTGTTTTGGTGCCTACAATCTGTTTTAATCGTAAAAAACTATCAATGTGTAAATCCTGCATCTCGTATCTTTACCCTTCCTGGAACTCAGGTTAGGTAATTTCATCACGGATTTTATTTAAAAAAATCCCAGAAAAAATGGTAATTAAATCGTAAAAAAGAATTCCAAATAAAATATTTTTGTTTAAGTTCCCGTCACGTTTCTTCAACTGACGCCGGCCGCTGACTGCTAATTAGGGGGATATTTTTAGTATCCCCCTATAAATCTTAGTGTAATTTCACCATATGATATTTTTAAATTGATCTTCAGGGAAATTGAAAACTATTTCTTCTTCTTTATTATTTTTATCTTCACTCACTATATCTTCTTTGAATTTTAGTGGTTGAAATTCATCATATTTAATCAATTCCTCTTCCGTATTGAATACTTCCACTACCGAATATTCGATCATTTTTTTAATGACTTTCCAGTTTAAATCGTGTTTGGCGCAATATTCCTGAAATAATTTCCAGCCGTCATCGCCTTCTTTTTTTGAATATAAATTACTTTCGATATAATCAACAATATCCAAAACCAAGTAATTCCATTCGTAACTCCTCATGTATGTTCTGTTATTTGGTTTCATAGTTTCTTTTGAAATTTCCTTTCTTGGTGAATTTTGAAGTTGCCACATATAAATAACCTCCATTGATAATAAGAAACTTTTTTTGAATTAATCTTTTTTTAATTTGAAAATGTTATTTTAATATTTTTTGAATTATAATTATTTAAATCTTCGTTAAAATTTATTTCTTTTGAATTTATGTCCTGACTTTCTATTTGTTCATGTCAATTTCTCTACTGAAAATATAAGCAAGATTAATAACTCTTCTCTTTTCTTGGGGAATAAATTGACATGGTGGAAACCATGTCAATTTTATTCCAAAATTCTTTATTATATATTTATTATATAAGGAATTAACTACTTGTAATTATTGATATTTCAGTTGAATTTTTTAAATGCGAATCTGAGGTTTTCGTCGATTTGCTAAATGCATTTTAGAACCATGCTAAATGCGTCATAGAGTTTTAACAAATGCGATCGAGACCTCATTTATTTATTTCTTCCCACTTCAAACGAATATATGCATAATAATACTCGCCCTCCTTTTTGATTTCTTTTGGCGCCCTGATGAAGGAATTCGCTTCCAATTCATCTAGAATTCTTTTAATAGTTTTTCTCACCATAGTGGTATTACTTGTCTTCAATACTAGGCGATTTTTGATTTCCTTTAGTCCTATTGGATTCTTAACATTCTTATAATAGGGAAGAATCAGAAGGCGATAAAACAGCTGTCCGTATTCAGTCATAAAATAGAATTTTTCCGGTAAAAGGTCAGTAAAACAGCTCAAGACATTTTGAAGGAATGAATACCCAAGCACGGTGTCAAATATCAGAGTGTATTTCCTTTCCAATACAAAACCATTTTTGGATAATTTCGACGGTTTTACGTCAATTAATCTGAAAAAACTGGACGAGAATTTATAAATTCTATTTGGAATATTTATATACGAATCATTCTCGCAGCAGCGTATTGGATAATACATTTTTATTTTACAGTCCGCCGTCCTCTGGATCATCTCGCTAATTTCAGCGGAAGAATATTTTTTAAAGACAGACAGATTCTTTCTTAGAAATCCGTCATTAATAGTTATTGAACGCACGCCTTTCATGCGCCCGTATTTGCTATCAATTGAAAGAAGACCGCCGTCACGATAATAACATTCCGGAATAACGTCTTTTCCGGTCTGATATGTATCTTTCACCATGTACTCCAACATCGCTTTTGACATAAAAGACTCTGAATTATTCTTGACTCGTTGATCATTCATGGTCGGGATTCGGTCATTGCAATTTATTTTCTGCGTTATTGGGTAATTATAAGTCGAATGAATCGCGAGTGTCGCTACAGCATCTAAAACCATAAATTGTTTTGCGCCCAAAATACCTTTTTCGCAAAGAAACTGGAAATCGCCCTGTTTAAAAGCTTTATTATGAGATAGAGGTTTCCCTTTTGTTGCTACTACAGGAAACGAATACCTATTGAGGTTTTTCTCAGCTGCTAGTTTCATTCATATCGTCTCCAGCCGTTGCTAAATCTTCTTCCCTTTTAAATCTCTCACCCATTTTTTTATAAAATTCTTCGTCACCAAGTTCAAAACACTCGCTACATTCCCAATTCATGTCTATTGGTCCGCGGAAATCAAACTCAGCCTTAATCCATTTATCAGGTTCACCGTGAACTTGTTCCTGAGACTCATATGCAATATCTCTTTCTTCTTCTTCACCAATAAGACTTGGTTCCCTAAATGACTTGACCAGATAAGCGCCATTAAACATTCCCTCACCTGAAAAAGGTTTCAATTTGCTTATGTGTCTTCCACAACAGTCACAACATCCGTCCCCAGGTGGTGGATTCATATTCACACCGGCTCTTGGTTTCAGATCTTCCTCACTTGTCACGGTAAACAAGCTGCAAATTCTTTCTTCTTTTATAAAATATTCACCCATTTTTTTTATCCTTTCTAATGTAATAAAATATTTATTATTATTTTCGCGGTAATAATCCCGCACTATTAGAACTTTCCCCAATTGTAAGAATATTTTTAAAACTACTATTTATAAGCTGCATATAGGTGCTTTTTAATGAGCATACTCGCTCCCGCCATCCGCTCCACGGGTCCTATAAGCGGCTCCTCAACGCGTCAAATTGTCAAAGAGCAAGTCAAATATTTTTTAAAACAGATGACTTTTAACAATTAATTTTAATGGCTAGGATAAACTTAGCAACTGATTATCAAAATGTCAAATACATAAGTAATATCAACAGTATATATTAATTTTTAAATAACCGTTGACATATATAAAAATTAATAGTAATTTATGTATAAATAATATATCTAATTAATATTATTAATTATTATAAAAAAGATGTTATTATGAAAAAAAATGAAAATATTTTTTCTTATGAATGCAGAAATAAGCTAAAATTTCTTATTGAAGACTTTTTGGATAGAGATTGGAGAGCTATTCTTGAAGATAACAAAAATAACAAAATAAATCTCAGGAGTATGATAATAACTATTGGCGAAGGAATTCTTCTTCCGCCTCGATACTACGCAGATGAACTGGAAGAACATGTTATTACTGACCTGGAAGATGGAGAATATTCGCCAAATACTACTGATGATGACAGATTAAAGCTATTATTCATCTTACACCGCAATCTCAAACCATTATGGAATGAGTTGAAAAAAAAGATTTGCGATCACAAATGGCCACAAAAAGAATCAACCAGAAAGAAAGTAAAGACCAAAAGCTCCAATCAGCCGGCCACTAATGAACAGGTTCTTCATTACAATCCTGATAATGATGAGTTTGAATTTAAAGAAAACCATACCGATAACACTAAAATAAATTTTTCAGAGTTTGAAGATCTTGCATCTGAAGGATGCGAAATAGATAAACTGGAAAATTATGAGGATATTGAAATTCCCAAACCGCGTCCGATTACCAGAGATCGAAAAAATAAATTCAGCTCAATAGAAGTAAAAGTTAATTTTAACGGCGGGCAGATAAACCTTATCAGGGAAGATGTTGACCTGATAAATAACTTTATTGATTTCATGAAAGGTGTTCCCTTAAACGTATTTGAAAAATGTGAGAAATGCGGAAAGTTTATCATTGTTACAAGAAGAAACAGAAAATGCTGTATAACAAAATGTGCCTCGGGACTTCATCAGATGAGAAAATGGGCAAAAAAACGTGAAGATTGTCAAAAAAAATAGAAAACCCCGCAATCAAAAGAGGAAGTCAAGTAAAACACCTTAATGCTTAATAAATAAAATGACCGAATTGACCGATATTAATATTCAGACGATTCTGACATTTTTCTATTTCAGGGTAATTGATTTATGGCAATCTATTACCAGTGGATTTAACTTGTGGAATTGTTCATAAAAAAACTGTAAGAGAAAGATATAGTCTTCTGCTTCTTCCAATCACATCCCATTAACACCCTCTGCTTCTTTCACATTTCGTTCCTGGAGATAGATCCCTTAAGCCTTATATAAGGAAATGGATACAGGAATGAGCCTGCCAGAGCAACGATACTGGGTTGAAAGATAGGGTTTTTGAATGAGATTTATCCCGATTGTCATTTTTATTAATGACTTCCTGAAACAGAGCATTCGATGATTTTGGCAAGCATGCTTTCTTTCAATACGTAATCAATGAACAGGTGGATTTTCCTCTTTCAAAAATAATGAATAGTGCTATTATAATCATTAGCAGGAAATAGATAGGAGAATAAGGCATGAACTACGAGGATATTCTTGACTCAGCGGAGCAAGGACACGCAGAGGCACAGTTCAAGTTGGGATTGATGTATAATAATGGTGAAGGCGTTCCACGAAACGATGTCGAGGCTTTGGAATGGTTTCTTGAGTCAGCAGAGCAAGGACATACAGAGGCACAGTTCAATCTGGGAAGGATGTACTATAATGGTGAAGGCGTTCCACGGGACGATACCGAGGCTGTGAAGTGGTTTCGTGCGGCAGCTGAACAAGGACATATGGAGGCACAGTGCAATCTGGGTGAGATATACAGTTCCGGTGCAGGTGTTCAACTAGACTTTGACGAGGCTATAAAGTGGTATCGCAAAGCGGCTGAACAAGGACACGCAGAGGCACAGCTCAATCTAGAAAGTATGTTACTATAACGATGAAGTGATATCACAAGACTATGCCGAGGTTGTTAATTCTTTTATTATGGCTGCTAAGCAAGAAAATGAGAATAAGCAATAACTTATAAAAAATGGAGGTAAGGCATGTCGGGAGTAGTTAATGGAAATCAAAGATGCTGTGGCACCTGTGAATATTGGAGTGCTCCAAGAAAATCAAATAATGGTTCCGACGTTAAGTATGATGGTCCGTCCGCAAAATGCATTGGAGGTGGTAACAACAATACTCATATTGACGCTTATGGAAGCTGCAGCCAATATAGAAAGTGGTCACAACTAAGATAGTGAATAGGACTATTGACAGCAATTTTAGTATAGAGGAACAAGAATGGGTTTTCGCGACTTGGTCTGTAAGCATTTAGCGCAATATAAAGCGAATGTCATAGGGATTAAGGAAAATGGGACTTTCCCATACCGCGGCAAAGATATATCCAAACCTCATATACTGCCTAAAATTCATAGTAACTTAAATGTTTTGGAGCAATACCGTGACCAGTTCTTTAAATCAGAATATTATTCTAAAGAAAAAATTCACAGATTCTTTCATCACCTGAATTCGTCACAAGCTCTCTGCTTCAACCTATTCTATCCTTTGATTGCTGAAAATGCATGCGGCTTATTCCTTCAATTCTTAGAAGTAGAACCTAAAGATAATCTAATTGCTCGTTTTGAGGAGGAATCCCATATTGAAATAGCTGCACGACGTACATCGTTTGACTTTTACATTCAGGTTGCTTTAGCAAACAAAATTTTTGTAGAAGTTAAGTATACGGAGAGAGGGTTCGGTCGAGCAAAGAACGATAACGAACATACAAATAAATTCGATCAGACGTATCTCCCATTGGTTAATAAATCTTCGTTTTTAGTAAGTAGATGTCAAGATAAGAAATTCTTTTTAGAACACTATCAAATCCTTCGGAATCTTATTCACATTAGTAATACCGACTATGTTGTATTTTTATTTCCTTCTGCTAACTCTGTTGTGTATGAAGAAGCGCGTGACGCAAGAGACAATATCTTAACGGACGCAGGAAAGGCAAAATTCAAAATAGTTCTTCTTGATGAGTTTGTTTTGTTTTTAGAGAATAAGTGTATAGGTACTCCTTTAGAGGCGTACTACAAATCTTTTCGTAAAAAGTACTTGCGCTATGAAATCGATTTTCAACAAAGTGCCAAACCGAACGCATAGCAATGAAGTAGATGCAAATATCCTCTCTTTCAAGTGATAATCCTTAATTTTGAAATCTGCTTATTACTGAACAGTTGTAGGTAACATCAAGTGCCTGAACAGTTTCACTTCCATCAGCATCACCATCACCATAACGAATACCATTTGAAAGATTATGCATATTAGAGTAATTAGCATTGTCATCTGTAAAATAAGTCTGTATATTTACAGAAAGCAATTCAATAAACCACAGGAGGCATTAAATGAACAAATCTGAATTGATCGAAGCAGTTGCAAAGGTAACATGCACTAAGAAAGAAGCAGCAGAGGCGGTAGACGCGACACTGGCAGCAATCCAGAAAGCTCTCAAGAAAGGTGATGCCGTTACACTTGTGGGATTCGGAACATTTGATGTTAAGAAAAGGAAAGCCCGCACAGGCAGAAATCCCCAGACAGGTAAAGCCATTAAGATAGCCGCCAAGAAAGTGCCGGTATTTAAAGCAGGCAAAGCTCTGAAAGACGCTGTAAAGTAAATCAGGAATTCATAAGTATCAGTTAAGCCGTTTCATTTTTTAGTGAGACGGCTTTTTTTATTTGAAAGATTCGTTTCCCAGTCGTTATCACTCTTTTTTATAACAAACCCGTTTACCATATCAGTCTGTATCTTTATCATGTCCAGTTTGTATCCCAAAGGCAGGATATTTTCTTATGAACCTGTAACAAATATATGAATGGGAAATTATTCATATCATATTCAAGTTTGTTTCCAACAAATAATCCAGGAAACTTTCTTCAAACCATAGAACAAATATATGAATAAGAAAATTTTAATATCATATTCAGAAAGGAGAAATAAAATGAAGAAAACAATCACACTGAATGAAAACCAGAAAATTGCTGCAGAGCATGAGGACAAACACATTTTAGTTTTAGCGGGAGCTGGAACCGGCAAGACATCAACAATAATTGCGCGTGTGGAACATCTCATCCGAAAGGGAGTTGATCCCCAACGAATTCTTCTTTTGACATTCACCCGACGTGCGGCAAAAGAAATGACAGACAGGTTATACTTGAGTATCGGTGAGGCCGCGCAAAAGGTAATGACAGGAACCTTCCATCACTTCTGTCTGCTGACAATGCGCAAAATGCCGGACAAATTTGGGATAAAGGATTTTACAGTCATAGACAGGGGCGATCAGATATCCCTCATGAATCTTGCAAGGACTAAATATGTAAAGAAAGGAATAAAATTCCCGATAGCTTCTAAATTGGTCGACATTTATTCATACGCCCGCAACACGAATATTCAATTTTCCGAATACTTAAATAAGTACACAGGATATGACTCTGAAATTTCAGATAACATATTAAATGTTTTTGCCGACTATGATCAAAGAAAACAAACCCACCGTTACCTTGATTTTGATGACATCATTTACCAGTTTGGTGAAATGCTGCATAAGTCTCCTTCAATTAACGAGCAGTTAAAATCCCTGTATGACCACATCCTTGTTGACGAGATGCAGGACACGAATCCCCTGCAATGGCGTATCCTGGACGGACTTAAAAATCCTGCTAAACTCTTCTGTGTGGGTGATGATGCCCAAAGCATCTATGCGTTCCGAGGTGCTGATTTCAGAAACGTGCATTCTTTTAAAGACCGGGTTCCTGATTCCGTGGTTCTTAAACTGGAAGACAATTATCGCTCAACACAGGAAATCCTGGATTTTTCCAACTGGCTGTTGAGAGAATCACCGCTGAATTATGACAAGAACCTTAAAGCACAGAGAGGAAAGGGGATAAAACCTGTTATAAAGTGTTTTTCAAGTGACCTTATGGAAGCCAGATGGATCGCTGATGATCTTATGAAACGTCATGGAGAAGGAATTCCCTGGAGTGATCATACGGTTCTTACACGGACTGCCTATGGTTCAAGAAGCGTGGAAGCGATGTTAATTGAAAAAAAGATTCCCTACATATTTATAGGCGGAGCGAGCTTTCTTCAATCTGCCCATGTCAAGGATCTTCTTTGTCTGATCAGGGCGGCGGGAAATCTACATGATGAGATCGCTTGGATGCGGTATCTGACGCTTTGGCCAAAAATTGGGGATGTCATCGCGTCGCGTCTTATTGCATCCATGAAACAAACCGGTTCTATCGCCAAAGCATTTTCTGAGTTAAAGAATAAAAATGAAAATAGACAGGAAATCATTAATGGTCCTGAAATTATATTAAAACACTGGAACGAACCTGCCGAAGCGCTGAAAGTAGGAGCCGAATTTTTTGAACAGCTCCTGTCAAAAAGATATGACGAGTGGAATGCGCGGAAAAAGGATTTTGACCTTCTGGTGAAACTTGCGGAACGATATGACAGTCTCATGAGGTTTATTGAAGTATATACTTTGGACCCGATAACATCAACAGCCGCGACCAGATCGGAAAACCAGGATGTTGTTACCCTGATTACAGTTCATAGCGCTAAAGGAATTGAATCGCCGGTTTGTTATATTATTCATGCCGAACCGGGAATATATCCTCATATGCGCAGCATCGGCAAAAGTGATGAAGAGGAAGAAGAACGACGCACCCTGTATGTAGCGATAACCAGAGCAAAAAATGAATTAATTCTCACGAGATCTGAAAACCAATACAGTTATTCATATTCCAGCGCAGATGTAGAAGGATCCTATTTTCTGTCAGATGTACCCGATGATATTTTAAAAGAGGATCGCTCATATGGGTATGTTTTTGATGACAGCATATATGATACCAGTAAAGCAAAAGATCTTGTTTCTGAGTTTGAAGACATATTGCAGACATCAGTTTAAAGAGAGCATATCTTCGACAGTCAGTTGCATTAGTCCCAAGGCAATTTCAAAGATTCTCAGACCATAATTCTAAATACGCACCCCAGTGTGTTTGTTTAATGATTTTTTATTTAACATTCAATGAACCTTAGAACAAAATTATGATTAAGAAATTTATAAAATCAAATCAAGATAAGGAGAATACAAATTTATGAAAAAGAAAGTCTATACAAGGCCGGTTTCTGTAACACTTCCGGAAGAAATGTTCGACCAGATCAAGGCGATTACCGACAAAGAAAACATCGGTATTTCCGATTACATCAGGGACGCAATTCAAATGAGCTTCAAATCAAACATAAAGGAGAACGGATATGAAACCAAATGATCCCTATGAAACAGCGGAATTATTCACTCAGGACGATTTTAAAACTTATCTCCAATATGGATGGACTCTGCTTGACATAAAAGCGGGCGACGATGCTTATCCGGTTATTTATGTAGTGAAAAAAGAAATCAATTCAGAAAACAACGAAAAGGAGAGATAAAAATGAATACTTTAGAACTTAAGCATAGTAATAATGATACTTGTCCGCCCGACACAAAGGTTGAAAGTGATCCTGGTAAGAGACGCTTTATCATCAATCCGCCACCGGAAGACAAGAGATGTCAGTGCTGTGGAGGTCTTGACAATCTAATTTCATAATAGTACGTTTTAAAAAACTTCAAATTACTTGAGATGTAATAAAGAAAACACCCCAAAACGATTTATACAGAAAGAAACTGTCTGTGTTTACAGAATTATACAGACTGTATAAACATTATTAGGCCGTAGGACGCCTCACTATGTCGCCAGATCATACGGGGCAAACCAAGAGAAAGGAGAATGTTATGACAAAGTTCAGTCTTAATGATGGTGAAAGTTTGTTTATGGAGGGATATACCGTATATATGATGAGCGCCATGAATGTTTATCAAGGCGATGCTTACCTTACATCAGAAAGATTTGTCTATTGCAAGAAGTCGGATTTGATCTTCTATTTATTACTCGGTCCGCTTTTCGGTCATTTAGTTAAAGGGAAGTCTATTGTTTTTCAGTTTTCACTTACTGAACTAAAATCTATACACGAAGAAAAGCATGGATTGGGGAAAATATTTATTCTTACGTTATGTAATGGAAATCAATATGCCATCCAGTTCGGCACTAGGCGTGAAAAATGGGTAAATGCAATAAAACAAGCCATACAAAATATCGAACCAAATATTAAGATTAAAGAAATCGGCGAGCGCATCGAATTTATGAAGTAACAGATACGTTAAATTATTATGACTACATATTTTTAAAAACTTCCTTTAAATTATTTTCTTTTTCTTTCTTTATCTGCTGCTCCTTGTTTGTAATTATGTTATTCTTAATAACCTTTATTTCAGGGGAAGCGTACCATATAAAGTTTTTACCCATACCCATATATACAATATTATTGTTGTCAGCATAATAAAAACTTTTCTTTCCGGAACTCACTTTTTGTGTTCCATTTGGGAATCTCTTTTTTAATTCATCAGAAACTTCATTAATGTCTTTCCCCGCGTACAAACTAACAGCCATTAATTTTTCATTTATAAAGTAAAAATCCCATCTCCTAGTATACTTCGGATCACTTGTATATTCAGAAGATGCTTGGGTTGTTAGTTTTGCATCGAAATATTCATCATTTTGGGGTCCATATGCTATATCTATTCTGTTAATCGGATATTCTATAAAAAGTTGTCTCATTCCGTTCTTAATAAGCAATTTGTTTGACTCATCAATAGACATACCCCATTTTAAGAACTTCCATCCTCCCTTCACATTATTGTACTTATTATTTATGATAGCTATATCTTTTTCCTGTCTCGACTCTATGATAGCATAATCATTATTTACTTTTTGGAGGACGTTATTAAAACCTGGAATGTCATTATAATTAGGTTCAAAATATTCTGTCATCATAATATGATTAAAAATAGCTACTGATGAATCAACATCTTCTGGCTTTTTAGGTACTTCTGAAAGTCTCTTAATGAGATCATATATGAAATAATTAAGTATCACATATACATCTTTCTTATTATATATATCTTCTTTAGATTGCTTTTTAGAAACATTCGCTCTGTCATATAATATATATAGTGATGATTTGACATCTACCGCTGCATTCTCAGGAGAAACAGAGCCATTTAAAATCTTTGTAATTAAATTTTCATAATTATTATTTGCATATATGAAAAAACATTTTCCGGCATAAATAGGATTCAACAAATCAGAAGATGAATTATAGAGACCAATTTTTTTTAAGTTATCATTATAATAATATGTTACTTTTTTTTCTTTTGGAATAATTTTCAATATTATAGACTTACCATTACGATATACCATCATTTTGGCTTCTTTTCCCGGAACTAAACTAAAGATTGCATCTAGCAGTTCGAGCTGATTTTTTGGAGCTGTCATGCCATGATTTGTAGTTGAAGGGGAAATTGTTCCAATAATATCACCTTTTTGCAACTCTGTTTGATATTGGGGATTTAGTTCTGTTATAACAGCGTGACCTTCTTTCCACTCATGATTAGTAATGCCAATAGTTGGAAAAGATATTACATATTCTGAGGCGTATGAACTATTAATTGTAATTGATATCGAGAAAAGAATCATGATTAATATAAACAGATATTTTTTATATGTAACGCCCAATTTAATTCTTTTCATTTATTACCTCCTCGATAATAATTTACACACTCTTTTCATATATTTTACTTTTTTATGGAGCTATGCACATTGTTTATTGATAGAGTTTTAGTATACTCTCAACTAGAAACTTTTCAATAATATTATTCCCAATAAAAAATCTAAAGATAATTCGATTGGCACAAGAATCAATAATACTATTTTCTTGCATATTTGATAAATGGCTAATAAAATAAAAAAAATAATTAAAATTTAATAAGGATGGGGCTAAGATAATGTTTAACAAGACATTAAAAAACTTTTGTATAATTTCATTTTTATTGACTTCTTTAACTTTATTTTACGGATGTTCATCTCTTTCTAAACCGTCCGAAGATGTGATTAAAGAATATATATTGGGAAAAGAATTATATTCTACCGAAGATAAAACAAACATTCATTTCAAGGAATTTAAAATAACAAATGAATTTAAAATGAAACATGAGGATGAAAATTGGTATTGTGTAGCAATTAATTACAAGCTAGCTTTTAATTACGTTAAAGATAATTTAACGGACACTGATGAAACCATAAGGGAAAGATCCGAAGCTCGGTTTAGATTCTCAAAACGTGGTAAGGAGTGGTATGTTAAAGATGGTTGGCCAAAATAAAAAATGTGACTAAAATGTCCTGAACGATACTTGAAATTACGGTGGTCAGCCTTTCCGGGATTGTCCATCATTTTAAAGCGGCCAAATCATTCAATGTCCTATAATACTCTTTCATCTGTTATTGTCAGTCTATTGCAATATCTTGAACCCACTCAATGGCCGACAGATGAAGACCCAGACCGGCAAGAAAACCTATAGCAGCCAAAACTATGGATGCCTCACTTGAAAAGTAGCTGCCGATCGCATAACCAATGAAACCCCAGACAATACTGAATCCAATTGCAACAAATATTGCAACACCTGGGATTACAATTCCAATGATAAGAGCTAATAACACACCACCAAAAACCCACCATGAATGGTAAATAAAACCTGTGATGATGGCCACAATTGCAATTTCTCCGAAAAGAATACCTGAGTTTTTCTCGTTAAATCTCGCATTGGTCATTCCTCTTCTTACATTAATGTCAGACATATGCTTTCCCTTTAATGAGAGTTATTTAAGTCACCGGATTTGAATGATTTAGACATTACAGAAACCATCTCATCATATTCGGTCTTCCGATTTGTCGGATACTTAAGATAGAGATGATTAATTGAGGATTCACCGACATATGTTTTCAAATATACAATGTCTGTTTTTTTGAAACCGGACAGAACAAACCAATTATCTTTTTTTGTTTTTAATGTAATTTTATCAAATCCCTTGCTTTGTGAATCCATCTCGGTTTGAAGATTGTCCTCCATTACATTGTTAATACCACTTACCGTCAAAAAATCCCTGTCCGTCGCCGTTAGCCGGAGGATTTTTCATTTTAAAATTACTCGGATATTTGACGCAAAAGCCGAAACGGTTATTACAATATTCCTTGTACGTTTCCTTTTGACCTTTATTCTCCGGCTGTTCAGAAAAACATATTGACGATAATAAAAAGACAATGATGAGTAAAATAATACAAGATATTCTAAATTTCATAATTACCTCCGCCCGTCGAATAGTTATTTCTTTAATCAGCCTATTAATTATTTATGCAACTTTTTTATGTATAATTTAATTTGAATAATCGATTATTTTAACCAAATACCATTCGTTATCAAATTTATTAAAAAGATAATCTACTGCTATCCCACTTTCCACACCGCGAACCTCAGCATTGAATTCCTTGTCATTTATCTTTTTATATTCGCATTTAATATCTTCTTTAAAGGCATTTGAATATTGATATCCTGATTTTTGAATCTCCTTTGTTTCACTTCCATCTGGACTCTCGGAAACGTATTTGATTGGGAATTTAATATGTGACAGCTGATAGCTTTTGTCAGTTTCAAATTTTTTAAAAAAATCTTCATAATCTTTGGTAGTATCAGCTGTAGGATTGGACACTTGAACATCAGCAGTTTCGGTGTTTGATGCCTCTTTATTCTTACAACCAACAATTAAAAATACTGAAACAACAAAAACAATAATTGAAAGTGTTAAATATCTTCTCATGTTCATTCCTCCTTTTATGTGAAAGTTAAAGAAATAGTGAAAGCAATCTTCTTCATATAGAAAACACTTCTCCTGTTAATATAAATTCAACAATTCTAAAAATGACATTAATATGCTTAAATAATACAGAAATATATAATTATTGCAATCCCTCGAAAAAGGGATAAACACCTTAACACCACGCCACCCAAACCACACTTCTTTTATAACATTAACGCGATAACGGGATACAAGGTGTTTAGTGGATGGATAAACACCGGAAGAAAGGATTAATGATCAATCTCGACTATTTCCCCATCCTCATTAATCATAAAAAGGGGCTTGATGTGGCTGATATCCTTAATTATCGAGGCATATGGTTCTCTGTACTTTAGGGCATAATTTCTGGCGCGTGACCATAGTTCCTGATTCTGCTTCTCCATATCTTTCAGTATTTCTTCTACAAAAACACTAAAAGCCTGGAATTCATCAGCAGTCATTTCGACTATTCCTGTTTCATCAGATAAAACGATCTGCATGAAGATATCTTCGGCTTCTTCTCTTGTCATGATTTTATTCCTTACATTTCACTGTTAAGATTATTTGTCTTCTGGACTTTTAGAACCACTGATTTCTGCTAAGATGACCAGAAAACTCTTCCTTCTTGATAATTTTCAATTTCTTGCTCCCGTTGAGAGGTATCCCTGTAATTTTATAACAATGGGAGTTAACATTATCAAAATCTGTCCATTCAGACTTAATCAGAATAACCTTATTTCCCTTTACCGCATAAAAATTGATGGATTCTTCACAAGAACCAGCTCCATAATAAGATGTTAGCTGTTTAGACCCTGAATCAACTTTCAGTGATGACATTTCTGAGAGCTCTTTATTATATTTGAATTTCCCCGACAACGGATCATAAATAAAGGAGTCATACCAATCGTTCCCCGTTGCGCCGGCATTTAAGAGTATTCTAAAATCCTGATATCCGTCAAAGTTCAAATCCACAAGCTGAACCATATCTGCCCTCTCATTGTAACCTGAATTATCACGGACAACGAGTTTCTGTATAATTTTTCCATCCGATGCATTTCTTATCTCTACATATAAAGGGATGAAGTCTTCATACTTATCTACCTTGTGGAAGCGGCCAATAATTTTAAAATTGAACTCGGGTAATTTATCGTTGATCTTGGCAGAGAAGGATGCGTGTGATTTCGTCTTTAACAAGCTGTCCCATAAAATTGAAGATGCCCACGGTTTAGTCGACGGTCTTTCTGGTTCAATCGCTTTCTTTTGAAGTAATTCTTTTCCAATATTCGAGGTATTATTGTTTTTATGATTGTCTTTTTCTGAAGGATTGTTCTGACATCCCAAAATCATTGATGTAAATATGATAAGAAAAATGAAGATTTTTTTTGTTTCTTTTCGTGTCATTATTTTATGCCGTATCTCATTTTTTATAATTTTCTCTTTATTTCATTCATAGAAAGAAAATGATTATATTACATTTTTACTTTATCAGATCGTCTTCTATCATCCTATTTTGAATAGATAATAATGTAATACTATTGAAGTTACAAAAAAGGCGCACATGTTTTGCATCCATTTGTACATCTTCATCCAATACACCTATTTTGGGGAAAATATGGTCAGTGCCAAATTCCATGTGTCCTTTAAAGGTTGATCCATGGATAAGTGCAGAAGTATCTTGATAAGCTGGATAACACGCATCATTCCATGAAGAACTTAAGAAACGGGATATGGATTTATAATTGGGATCAATTAATTCAAAATAATTTGAAGGCCTCTGATTTCTAATTGTTTCTTCAAAACTCGATAGTTTGTTATGGTTTAACCATTTTAATAAGCGACTTCTGTCACTCATAGAGTTCTTTCGGATATCTCTTTTCATATCCTTATTGCTTGAATCATTCACGGCATCCTCATCACCCCAAAACAACTCGATAAGATCGTTGAGTTGATTAATAGTATTCGGATTTCTGACTTTTTCTTGTCCAATAATAGTGTCAAGACGCCATCCTTGAGTCATCTTGTGCGCAAATTCTTTATCACTCCAGAGGCACCAGGCGAGATAACCGCACAATCGTTCTTCAAGAGTATTTTTTTCTTTCTGTGTATTTCCTATAGGAGATGCGCTTTCAGTTAAAATGAAATTTAATGTCAACCACAACTCAAAAGATAAACGCCATAAGATACGAAGTATAAATGATGATCCCGAATTTAACCAGCCAGATTCACACATCAAAACCGAAATTACCCCTTGTACCAAATTGAAATTTCTTGTCCAAAGAATCATCCATGAAAGATTCTCAGGGGTTGATGGTCTGTTAATAAATTTTTGAAGAGTTTCAGTTTGGGTTTTACATATTTTCAGCATCTTGGACATTTCACCTTCGGCATCATTTATGTACTGATCCCAAGGTATTTTAAAAATATTATCAGGAACCCAAAAACGAAAATCTTCCATATCTTTTATAATATCTGGCATAATATGTTTCCTTCAATCATCATTGATTGTCTATAAAGTGGCCTAAGATTTCAGCTCATAATTGTAACTAAACTATCTATAATTTCACCGTTCCGTACTATGCAGATCCCCGCTCTTCCGCAAAGATGTTTCCATGTTGCCAGTGGACTGGAAAATTCCCAAAGTTCATCTCCATCCTGAATCTGACTTTTAAATTCTAACCACTTCTGATTCATATAACCAAATGGAACCGGAGCCGGACCTAATTCTTTAATTATTGCCGAATGTTTTATTTCACATTCTTCGATAGTGATTCTTTTCTTAAACCACTCTTTGTCCATTAACATACCCGTGAATTACTTATATACATTGTTAAATATTTTGTTATACGCTACCCTTTACGAATAATTATTTTTAAGATTTATTTTTTACGGTAGTGTTTTAATGTCTTACCGTTTCGGTCTTTAAAACATATCCATCCATCAGTACTGCTTCCTGATATTACAGCTGATGCTGCGGATGGACTCTTAAATTCCACATTTTTTGTAAACTCTAATAACCCTCTTAAATTAGTCACTAATATTCCCGACAGAATCAAGTTTTCCCTCGTTCTTTTTGCATTTTCTGGAATACTCATTTTTTCTTCTTTTAATGCGGTTGAACCCTTTAAGATAGAATATAAATTTGATTCTGTAATAATCATTTTTGCCCTAGCGTTGTGAACCATGTATTCAAAGACGTGTCCGGCAGGATTCTGTGTTGTAACTCGAGAAGATTCAATCTTCTCTATATCATCTTCCGATTGAGATTTTGTTGGCATGATATTTTTCGCTTTAATGATTCCTTTCTCTGTTAATTCCCATATACCTGCAGGCGAATTAGAAACTATGAATCCTTCCTCTTTTAGCCTGTTCCTACTCCAAGCAATTTTATTCTCAGCTCTGGTTTCTCCAGTACTAACCTTTACAAAATCAACTTCTTTGAGTAATTCATTTTTTTGCATATTTGATATGACTGCACTTGTGATTTCCTTCTTTCTTGCTCTTCCTTGGAACTCTTTCCAAAGAATATACATTAGCCATTCTTCATAAACTAATTGAGGAGTTGCGTTTCCTTTTTTTATGCGTCCTGTTTCCGGGGTTCTGGGAGGTATTTTTATACCCCCCTTTATGGAAGACAGATCATGAGCTAAAAGCTTTCTTATTACGGTATTAGGTGTATCTTCAAAAGGGTCAGCTAATTTTTTTAGACTTTCATAAATGTCATCATCAATTCTAATTAACCTTGACATAAATTATCTCCTTGTTATTTTATTCAAAGTAACAATGTTACAAGTGTAACAATATGTCAAGCAATATTTTGTCTGGCTATAACCTTGAAAATCTGTTGTTCATCACAAAATCTCATCACAGTCTCATCATCACTCCAATCAACAACCCCTTACACCCCTTCAAACAAAACGGAGGAATCCCATGGAATCGGCACAAGAGATTCATTCTGAAATTCATTATAGAACCCGCTCAATACATATATAAATTTGTGTAATAAACGTAATTCATCAGGAAAGGAGGGATTAATTCAAGTTATTTCCAGAAACAACCAGTCACAACAAATCAAAAACCAATTCAAAAAGGAGGAAACAACCAATGTTAAACCAATCTGTAATAACCGGGAACCTGGGAGACGATCCCAAGATCTACTTTTCACCCGACGGAGTGCCAGTCACATCCTTCGACATCGCTTTTCAGGCCGCGAAAAAGAAAACCTGCTGGATCAGGGTGGTCACGTTCAACAAGCTGGCGGAAGTTTGCGGCAAATATCTCAAGAAGGGAAACCGCATTGCCGTTTCCGGCATTCTTGACCAGAGCAAATGGACGGATAAGGAAGGCAACAACCACGCCACATTCCAGATCCTGGGCAACACCATCGAATTCATCAGGATCGACGAAAGCGTCTTCAAGGACGGAGCAACAGCGGAAACAATCAACGACGAAACACCGTTTTAAACGGAGGTGATGGATGAAGGAAAAAACAATACGGATCATCATCACCATTATTGCAACGATAGCTGACATTTTGATTTCAACCAAAAGCAAAAATAAAGGAGGCAAGAAAAGATGACAAGTTCAGAAGCTTTGAAAAGAAGCGAAAAGTCACAGAACCTGAAGGTTTTCCACTTAGAGGATTCTCCATGGTTCTATGTCGAAAGTGAAGAACAGAAAATCGCATACAAAGTCGGATATGTGAGCGATACGGATTATTTCTGCAACTGCGCCGACTTCGCAAGGGGTTACGCCAAGGATAATACCTTCAGGTGCAAACATATCATGGCGGTCATGAATTCCATAGCTGACAATGACGCGGAGAACATCCGGTATATGGAAAGATACAGACCGAAGCTGGACGATTCTTTTATCAAGAAAATCGACGACAAGGATTTCGTGTTGTATTCCGGCCTGCTCGATGTGGCTCACCAGAAAAATCTCATCAGCGTTGATGTTGAGCTCATTCAATACCCATCTGATGAAAACAAGAATACGGCGATCTGCAAGGCCACTGTCAAAACGATTGACGGGAAAGTGTTTTCGGATATCGGGGACGCGAATCCTCAGAACTGCAATTCCAAAGTCGCACGGCATTTGATTCGCATGGCAAGCACAAGAGCAAAGGCAAGAGCGTTTCGGGATATGGATAATATCGGAATGACATCGCTTGAGGAACTCGGGGATCTGAATGAAGTCATCGGAAATGACGACAACAGGAAGGCTCAGGCTCCAAAGAACAATGTCCGCAAGTTCCAGAAACAGGAAAAGCCTGTAATTAAATCAGATAATGGAGAAGGTCAGAAAGTCGAAGCTGCCGGGAATCATCAGACAGTCAATCAGGCAGAGGCAAATGAAGCGAAACCTGAGAAAGCTCCGGCAAAGACCAATAAGGGTAACGGCAATGGAAACGGAAAAGCCAAATCGGTTCCATTGATGAGCGATGCCCAGAAAGCGGCTCTCTATAACTTATCACGCAGAAGAGGATTTTCCATTGATGATATAGAAACCAGAGCGCAGGAGAAATACGGCGTTCCGGTAGAGGAACTTTCTTCGGAAAACGCGGGTGAATTTATCCGGTATTTGCAGCAGGCTTCCTGAAGAAGTTTATCCGTTCAAAATAATCAATAACAATTAAACCAAAGCGCAGGCTCCTCATTAAAAGGATCGGGACGGGAGAATTTTGTCTTGCCCTTTTTCCGCAGGAGCTTGCGTTTCTTACATGAAACGAGGTTAATCATGGGATTAAAAGAATTAAGAAACGCGGAACATCTGTCCGCCAGTTCCATCAATGACTACATAGATTGCGGCCTTCTCTATAAATTCGGTCGCATCGACAAGATACCGGCAGAGTTCAAGCCGGACGCACTGGAGTTCGGTTCTGCTATTCATTTAGCATTAGCGGATTTCCATATGGAAAAGATGAGAGGGAGTTACCTTTCAGTCAAACAGCTTCATGAATGCTTTGAAACTCACTGGAGAAAGCTGACCGACGGCAGGGATGATATCAAATACGCGGAGGGAAATGATCCTGAAATACTTCTATTAAAGGGACAGGAATTACTGACCGCCTATTACAATAAGGCCCCCTGGAAAGAGTATGAGTGTATCGGAATAGAGGAACCATTCAGCTTTTACGTCAAGGGTTGTCCTTTGCCCATTATCGGAGCAATCGACCTTATAGAGAAAGACGATTCCGGAACCATCATCATCAGCGATTTCAAGACATCGGCCAGGTCATATAGCAATGATGAAGTGACAAGAAACTTTCAGCTTGTCCTGTACCAGATGGCGATGAAGGAAAAAGGTTACAGCAATTCGGATATTCTTCTGCGGTTTGACTGCCTGATAAAAACGAAACAACCGAAATTTGAATCCTATTACACCATCAGGGATGAAATTGACGAGATAAGGGCCAGGAAGAAAATCGTCACCGTGTCCAAAGGCATAGCGAGGGGAATATTCCTGCCCAACGATTCCGCATACAATTTCAAGTGCAAGGGATGCTCATTTAAGAAGAACTGTGATGCGTGGTTCCTTGAGGAGGTAGCCTAATGAATGACATCTTAATCAGCGAGGCGCAGGACTATCTCACCATCAAGCGGGATGAGGAATACAGACGCATAGTCGACATCAGGCACCTGGTTCAGAGGCACGGGGAAAAGGAAGTGACCGTTTTCCTGAAGGACTGCCTGAGGGAGAAGGAAAAGGCTCTAAGAAACATGATCCTGATCGACAAGACACACAGGAAGGTCGATTATCTTGCCGGAGCCATACTCAGGATCATGATGGCGATTAAAGTATTGGAAGGAAAGGAGGTGAATATCATTGAAAGGTCTGAATCGGGAACAGAAGAAAGCCGCGTCATTTACAAACGGAATAGCGGCGGTAATAAGCGTGGCCGGATCTGGAAAAACCAAAACCATGATGGAGAGGATAGGATTCCTCGTTACGCGTCACAACGTCATGCCTGAAAATATATTAGGTCTGACATTTACCAGGAACGCGGCTGAAGAGATGCGAATCAGACTGATACCTGTATTGGGTGAACTCGCTCAAAGAGTAACACTCTCAACCATCCACAGTTTCTGTCATTATCTCTTGAGATCTGAGGGAAAGGTCTTTGAGATAATATCGGGAAAAGAGCAGATCAATCTTTTGCGGAATTTAATGAAAAGAAAGAGATTAGATATGTCCGTTGGAACTCTTTTGCGGGAAATCAGTCTGGCCAAAAACAATCTCATCGGTGTTGAGGAATTCAAGGCCCTTTACGAATCGGACAAGCTGATGTCCAAGGTAGCGAACATCTACGAGTCCTATGAAAAGGAAAAGGCCAAGAAATACCTTCTGGATTTTGATGACCTGCTTGTGGAGACCTATACCCTTCTCAGCACGGATGACAGCATCAGGGAAAAGTATTCGGAGAGATACCAGCATGTGTTGATAGATGAGTTCCAAGACACGAACCCTGTCCAGCTGGAAATTATCAAGCTGATTGTGGATCATGAAAATTCCGCTGAGAAGTCCTACTGGATCACGGGAGATGACTGGCAATCGATTTACAGTTTCGCCGGAGCTTCCGTTAACAATCTCCTCAATTTTCAGAAGACGTTCAGGCAGTCGGAAATCTTCATCCTGAACATCAATTACCGTTCAACACCTCAAATTCTTCGAGCCTGTCAGAACCTGATTTCCCATAATGTCAGGAAGATCGAAAAAACTCTGAAAACGGATAATCCTGAAGGAGATGAAGTCATTGTATTGGAATCGTCATCTGAGGAAGGAGAAGCCTTATCCATAGTGAATGAAGTAAGGGAACTGACGGAAAGGAGAGGTTATCAGTATAAGGACTGTGCTGTATTGTATCGCGCCAACTTTCAATCAAGAACAATTGAAGAGACCTTTTCCCAGATGAAGATCCCCTATCACATTGAGAACGGACTGAACTTTTATCAAAGATCGGAGGTTAGACATCTTTTAGATTATTTACGAGTGATTTCCAGTCCTGATTCAGATGATGGGGATGACGCCCTAAAGAGTATACTCAATGTTCCCAATCGCTACATTTCACGAAAATTTGTCCAGGAGTTGACCGAGTTTTCCAGCAAGCAGAATGTCCATCTGTATGAAGGATTGAAATTATTACCCGTGGATCTCCCTTATCTC
>MWEH01000143.1 GCA_002070965.1 Firmicutes bacterium ADurb.Bin080
TTTTACGCACCAAACAATATGATATTGAATGGAATATACATAACCCCTACCACGATATATTTCTGCCATATTTTAAAAATCCTTATTTGTAGTTTAACCTATGTATTGATACTTATCAAACAGTTCGTGGGTTTTTAGTGTGCTTTTAATTGACATATGCAATTTATCGTCGACAATTCATCCCATGACTAAAGTCACAGGTGTTCTTGCTATATTGAATAAAAACGTATTCATCGACCTAAGAATGTATCCCCATCCTTTGCCATAGAAATCTCATACGCAGGAACTAAAATATTATTATAGCGAGCTTCAAGATAATATTTATAAAACTTTTTATGAAGTGAATTAATTCCATCAATGTTGTCTATAAACTCATTAATTTGCTCTAAATCTATCCTAGATACTATGCGATTAACAGAATCATAACAATCTTTAATCTTCGTAGATGTTAAAAAATCATAATAATTAAGTTTCATTCCGTATTGCCTAATAGCTGAAGTTGGAAATGTAAAAATACGTGCATTCAACTCATCTTCATTAGCAAGAATTTGGGTCAAAATATCATCATCAGCCTGTGGTAACAAACAACTACCACAATCAAATATGGGGGCAATTGTTGTTTCTCCAGTTTTTGCATCCACTAAAAAACCCCAGTTCCCGTTATGACGATCGAAATTTCCGAGAAAAGCATCTACAACAAACATATCCCAAAAATGCCTCGATAAAAGACTCGCATCTATAAATGTTTGATTTTGAATAGTATCCATGATGTCATCAAGATCTGTACTGGTTCCGCCATGAGCAGAATCGATAACTGTATTTTTAATGGCACAAAAATCATACAATTGCTTATCATCTACCGTAAAATCTAAACAAGCACATACTACTTTTTTTTGATTACCGACAACATATATACCAAGTATAGTTTCTTGCGCTTGAACACCAAGTATGTTAAATATACTACTTCCGATATGTTCACTGTAACAACTATTTGTATATGACAAGTTCGTTGTCATATCCTTTGCATATGGTGAAAACTTTAGCATATATTTCTTACCTTCATACTCAATAGAAATTTTCTTACCATTAGCACCACTATATGCTTTGTTATGTAATACTTTGCAATTAGTAAAATCTATCATATGTTTCTCCAAAGAAATTTTTGTCTTAAATAATCTGCATGATCGGGTGTAATAGCTCCATCGTTAATCTCAGCAATATTTATGCTTCCGTACAGTTCGCCCCACAGGCAATCAATTAAATTAGAATCATTCTTAAGGCCATCTTTGTATGCATCTAAATCATGCTGGAGATATCCAGGCAAGCCATATTCATAAGAACGCTCGCGATTCTCGGTTCGTATCGCATCTTCAATCAATAATTCTACCGACACATTCAAAGTTTTTGCTATTTGGTATATCGTTTCGGCAGAACATTTAGTTATGTTCGACTTGCCACTAAATATATCATTTAATGTCGAATATGGGACTCCACTCAGTTGAGCAAGTTTGTATTTTGTCATCTTGTTTTTATCTAATAAATTGTTTATTAGCATTATTATTGCTCCTTCTAGTATATTATAACGGCGCGCCGATATAGTGTCAATAACTATAATTATTACTAGCAGTTAAAAAAATAATACGAAATCGTAAAAAGTTTGAAATTACATCAAAATCTACCGACTATTATTTAGTTTGTGGTTTGGTATTAACCTGTCTCATAAGTTTTTCAAAATCCCTATCGTGAATATATTTTTGGAGTGCATCCGAAATAACCGCAATAGATTCTTTAAACTTATCCGTTTCTTCCTTAGGTATCTGAGACAGGACAAAATCTCTTAGTTCTCCCTGACCTCTGCCTATTCCGATCCTTATTCTCTTAAAGTCTGAGCTACAGAGGTTACTGACTATACTTTTCATCCCGTTATGAGTCCCAGCACTTCCAGAGGACCTTGCTCTTACGGTGTATCTGTCTATATCAATGTCATCATATATCACAACCAATTCGGAAATATCTGCCTCGTTCTTTTTTAACAGACTCGCAACTGCCTCCCCCGAGAGATTCATATAAGTCTGAGGCTTTGCAAGGATAATCTTTTCCCCTTTTACAGAAAAAGAGGAGGTCAAAGATTTACACTCACTTTTCTTAATCTTTTTTCCAAGATTATCCGCCAATCCCTCAATCGCCTTAAATCCCATGTTGTGAAATGTATTTTCGTATTCCTCGCTTGGATTCCCAAGTCCAACTATTATTAGCATTTTTTCTCCTTACGTCTGTAAAAGATTTTTACCATCTAGTTTTTAAAATTTTAATACTTGATCGCCAGATTAAACAAATATATTCTATTTCTTTTTTCACTTATCCTTTGACAGGCTATTTTCCATCCTTCTGTTTTCTCTTTTTCCGAAAAAACTCACTCAGGATATCCCCACATTCTTTTTCCAATACTCCCCCTTCAACCTCAATATTATGGTTGAAAAGACCGGGAGAGCAAAGATCGACGACACTGCCACAGCATCCGGATTTGGGATCCTTAGCTCCATAATAAAGTTTCCTTATTCTGGAGTTTATTAAAGCTCCTGCACACATTGGGCAAGGCTCCATCGTTACATAAATGTCACAGTCTTCCAGCCACCAGTTACCTATTACTTGGGTAGCCTCGCTTATACATTCCATCTCAGCGTGCCTTGTGGCATCTCCCTTATTTTCCTTAAGGTTATGGGCTCTTGCAATGATTTTCCCTTCCTTGACAATTATCGCTCCCACGGGAACTTCATCTTTTTCAAAAGCTTTACGAGCCTCAGTTAAGGCTTCTCTCATGAAAAATTCTTTGTCATCCACTCTCAAATTCCCTATCCTTTACATGGTTTCTATATGTGTCAATTTTCTTAAATACCTGATGTTTTTTAATTGAAGGATGCTTTCAAGAAAAGATAAAACTAGCAGAAGGTATTGCTTCCTATTTGTGATAGTTCTCCTTTTTCATTATGGTGCCGGCTCTATATATTTGCTCTAACAGTACAACCCTCATCAGTTGATGCGGAAAGGTTATTTTTCCAAAGGAAATTATCTTTGACGCCTTGTTTTTTACATCCGGAGATACTCCCCTGGAACCTCCTATTACAAAAGAGAGTTCGGATATTCCTTTGTTTGCCTCTTCCTGGATATACTCTGATAGCCCCTCGCTAGAAATGGATTCCCCTTCTTTATCCAGCAATATCAGCTTGCCTTTTATTTTGGATAAAATTGCAGGTGCTTCAAGCTGAGTTAGTTGTTCCTCCGACCCTCTGTCTATATAATCAGGAACCTCGATTATTTCCATTGAGAAGTATCTTGGCATCCTCTTAATGTATTCCCCACATGCTTCAACCCAAAATTTTTCTTTCAGCTTTCCTACCGCAATGATGTTTATTTTTATCAATTTTCCTCCATTGAACTTCTCATCACTAAAGTGTTGAGATTCCTACTTCATAGACTTCGTATTCTCCATCTCCATAGGCGTAACTTCCTGTAGTCCCTACAGTAGTATTCTTTTTTAAGTACTCAATAATCTAAGCCCCTCATTTAATATGTTCATAGCTGCATTATCATCTCTTCCGTGAATAGTGTGGCATTCAGGACATTCCCATTTTCTGATAGACAACTTTTTAACTCCTTCATTTTTATACCCACATACGCTACATAATTGACTACTTGCAAAATACGAATCAATCTGTAGAACAATTTTATCATTCCAAGCAGCTTTATATTGTAATTGTCTAACAAACTCACCCCAAGAAACATCATTAATCGATTTTGCTAAGTTATGATTCTTAACCATATTATTTATCTTTAATGTTTCCAAGCATATAACATCATAGTCTTTAATTATTTGAGTAGACAGTTTATGTAAGAAATCTTTTCTTTGATTA
>MWEH01000144.1 GCA_002070965.1 Firmicutes bacterium ADurb.Bin080
TAGCATGATATAATAATTTATGATAAATACTGATTATTGACTTTTGCTCTCGTTAATAGGACTATTGAAACCAAGAGTGAGTAGTGATATAGTATATCTACAGGGGAAACCCGAGTTTAATACGGAGGTATGTTGTTATGGCAGAGAGAAATAGACCCAAGAGGGAAGCAAAGAAACCGAAGAAACAAAAAATTGTGACAGCGGCTCCAACACAGGTGTTACAAACACCTAAAAAGCCTGAAGAAAAGTAAGGACAGCGCCTGGGAAACCGGGCGTTTTTTGTTGGAAAGAGAAAAATTAAGACTCGGGAGTTCCCGAGTCTTTGCATTATTTTAACATAAAAACCACTTACCCTGTGAAAAATGCGCCTTACCCTTTGAGGTATTGATAATTATTTGTCCTCTAAATAGAATGTAATTGTCGATAGGACAAAGCGACAAAACAAGGAGGAATAAAAAAATGAAAAAGATATTAATAATTACAATATGCTTGGCACTAATAGCAGGAGTTACTTTATCGTTGGTGGCATGCGGAATCCAGGATGAATTTTCTGCATTCGAAAAAGCGTTTGCGTCCGGAGTAAAAATACTTGAAACAGCCGAAGAAGGAAAGACGGAGGATCAGGGAACTGCTGAGATGGTCGAATCGAGAATTCTGTTTGGAGCAGAAACTGAGGAGATTCCCGAGGAAACTGAACCGACACTATTATCGAAAGTTGAACAAGCTCTCGGATATTGGCAATCCATCAAAGATAATCAGACAGTAGTCGATGAAGGGACAATAGCAATAAAAGAAACATTTACAGCTTTAAAGGAAAACTACAGGTTGTTAAGAGAAATGGGTGTTGCTTTGACCCCTGAAGAAAAACAGTATTTTTTAGACAAAGCATTGGAGGCAGCAGAAGCTAAGGATGCGATAGAAGGTACAATAGGAAAGGTCTACCAGGCAATTAGGGATTCCAGGAGCGTAATAAAGTTTTCTACTATTGATCAAGCGTTACCAATTTTGATGTCAGCTTCTGAAAATATGCAAATTAGAACTTCGAATGTGATATTATTAAGACAAATAGTAGAAGAAGCAAATAACATCCTTCTAGCCAAAATAGCAGGAATACCAGAAGAATAGAAATATTAATCCTCTTGGGAAAAGACTTAAATATTGAAAAGGGATACGGAGACAATATTGAAAATAGTTATAGAAGAAATTCTTAATATTTCAGAGACCGAGATAGTCATTAAATGCCGAAGGAGAGATGATTATGTAGATAGCATAATTACCTCTCTTAGGCTTTTTGAACGCAAGATAACCGGGAAGAAGGAAGGAAGTTCCTTTATTCTTACTGCTGCGGATGTTTATTACTTTGAAAGTGTAGATGATAAGGTATTTTGTTGCGCTGAAAAGGAAGTATACGAGACATCTTTTAAACTATACGAGATAGAAACCACCTTTAAAGGGAGCCCATTTTTAAGAGTAAATAAAAGCATGATCCTAAATATAACAAAAATAAGAGAGTTTAAATCTCTTCTCAATGGGAGAATGGAGGCGGTTCTAGATAACGAAGAAAGGGTTGAGATATCAAGGAATTATGTTCCGGCATTGAAAGTGATGCTTGGAGGAAGGGCAAAATGAAAAAGATAATTTTTCCATTTTTAATTAAATGGGCTGTAATATATGCGATAACAAACATTATTTTGATGGTTGTTACATTTTCAGTTGTGAGAAGATTCGGGGTAGATATCGCTTTTTATAAAGTGAGTTTGGGTGCTCTAATTATGGCGTTTTTTATTGCGTTATCTGTTTCATTATTCAGAATTAGAAAGGGTAATCAAATATTAAAGATATTCTTAGGTTTCATATCCCTTGCCCCAGTTGTCTTTTTGGCACGTTTTATGTTCGGAACCACAATTTTTAGATACAGTTTCGCGATATATATCTTTGCTGGTATTTGTTCAGTAATATATGGACTGGCAGTAATAACCGTTGCAGCTAACGCAAAAAAACAAGAAAAGGAATTGAATTTGCTACTTACAGCAAAGGAAAAATCTGAAGATTCTGATAACCCAAAAGAATAGTTATTGAAGATACAATCAAGTAATGATATCTAGATAGAAAAAGCTCTTAGTTTCAATCATCAGATTTTGGCATTTTTTGGAAAAGCGCAATATTTATTACAGAAATCTATTTGATATTCCGTTTCCATTTTCTATTATTTCCACTTCTTTTATAGTCCGCGTTTAGATGCTTTGCAAGCTGGTAAAGTACATCATTTAGCTTAGCGGGAGGTAGATTAAACTCTATGTATTTTTGTTTTACAAAATCATAAATTGCCTGGCTTTGCATAGGGGCAGCTGATCCCTTTCTTTTTAAGCCCATCGATATATAGTATTTTCCAAGCTCGTAAAAAAAGAAAAAAGGGGAGCTGGAATACAATAAAGGAATAATAAAAGACAGCGAGTTCTTGAACCGATTACTATTATGATAGAGGTCAAGCATATCCTCCGCTATCTTCAAATCAGCCAATTCATTTTCGCTTAACCAAGGGGTTGAAAGTATCTCATACGGGGGATCTGCGGATATGCGATAATTATCGATATTCTTTTCTATGGGCGCCCCTTTAAGTATTTTAAGGAAACCTAACTGGAGCACTCCTGGACCTAACAAATACAATTTATTGAATCCATCGACAAAGCTTTTATACCCTTCATGGGGTAGCCCCGCGATCAAATCGGTATGTATTGGAACATTTGTTTTCGAGAGAAAAGATATATTCTTTTCTATTTTTTCTATGCTTGCCTTTCGATTAACTGCCGCTAAAGTTACCTGATTAAAGGATTGAATGCCTATTTCAAGTTGCATTAAATTTTCTCTGAGATTTGAAAAAAGTTCTAATAACTCCTCATCGAAAAGTTCGGGGGAAACTTCAAAATGGAATTTTGTATTACAGTCCGAATACTTCTCAATAATATATTTGATTATCTTTTTAGATCTTTCCAAGTTGTAGTTGAAAGTTCTGTCGACAAATTTTATTAGCTTAGGATTGTATTGCATTATATTATCAAGATCGGAATAGACTCTTTCAAGAGAAAAAGGTCTGACTTTAGTATTGCTAGACATGCAATAGCTGCAATTGAAGGGGCAGCCCCGGGAACTCTCATAATAGATTATTTTTTTATCGCCTTGTGAGCAGTATTCTGCAGAATAAGGACTTTTAATGGAGTCGAGTATTTCAATTACATTTCCATTAATTATTCTTTCTCTCTCGGTTCCCTTTTCGATAGCAAGTATTAGCTTTCCGAATTCGAAATCTCCCTCCCCTTGAATGACATAATTTGCCAAATCAAGGTATTCTTCCGGATTATACGATACTTCATAACCGCCAAGTATTATTATTATATCAGGAAGGTTCCTCTTAATTATAACGAGAAGTTCTTTTACAAATTTAATGTTGAATATATAGCAACTGATGGCTAGAACATCAGGATGCTTTTCGCTCACCTTATCAGCCACTTCTTCTAACGATGCATTTACATTTGTTTCTACGATTTCAACTGGATATGAACAATTTGCCACCAAATATCTTGGGGCTAACAAGGTGTGTACATAACTAGAATTTAGAGCTAAGAATATTACTTTCATAATGTATTGATATCATGGGTTTTTTTATAATGCCTTAGTATTTGTTTATAAAAAGCTTGAGGAGGTCTATAAGTATTGGAGATTTATTGTTTTTAAACACAATGTTTTAGATAGAGGTTTTATTTGTCGGCAAGAAATCTTTTTATTAGAAAGGATACGTAGTAGGGGAAGGTATATACATTATTTTCAAACCCGATATTCCCCGAGCACAGTTTAATCCCGTATAAAATCTCTGGGTATTTCTCGCTATTAATAAGAGTTGTTAGAGATTTAGAACGACCGTTTTTTGCTTTTACTTCAATTGGGATTAATTCTTTTGCTGTTCTGACAAAGAAGTCCTGCTCCAAGGTGCCGTCTTCCCTTTTATAGTAAAAAAGCTCATAACCACTTTTTGACAATGCTTCTCCCACGAAGTTTTCATATAAAGCCCCTTTATACACCCCAAGGGATTTGTTCGCTCTCAAGTCGTCTTGAGCTTCATCATCTAAGGACGCTACTAACAACCCCGTATCTTTAAAATAAATTTTATATTTACTGGGATCATAATTCCCTTTAAGCGGTAATTCAGGGAATGATAGACAATAACAAATATTTATAAGTCCTGCATCCTTCAACCACTCAATGCAACCCCAATAATCCTTAAATCTTGCTCCAGAAGCAATTTTTGAAATTTGGAATTTTTTATTTTCTTTTGCTAATTGAGAGGGAATAGACTCAAAAACATTTAATATTTTAGTTTGGTCAAAACCTGTAACATATTTACGAATATCATCTTTGTAAGCTGATATAAGCTGCTTTTGTAAGCTATGAGTCCCACTGAAACTTTTAGACTCAATATAAGAATTAACTATGGCAGGCATACCACCCAAAATACAATAATCTATAAATAATGAAGAGAAAACTGAATGTTCAGAGGAAGAAAAAACCTTTAATGTTTTTAGATTTTCCAGTAATGATTCTCCTATATTTTCGGGATAGCCCATTGCCCACAAAAACTCTTCGAAGTCTAGGGATTGCATTTCTACATCTTCCTTATATCCTACGCTAATACTGGTAATGCTTTTGTAATTGACTCCTAGAAGGGATCCGCTACAGATTACATCGTAGCTATGATCTATTGAGAAAAACTTTAAAGAAGTTACTATATCAGGGAAATCTTGTATTTCATCAAAAACAATAAGGGTCTCATGGGGGCAAAACTTGAAAGAAGGATTAATTCGAGAAATAGCCTTTACAATTGATTCGGCGCTAAATCCTCCCTCAGTAATAGTTTTGTATTTTGGCTCCTCTACAAAATTAATCTCAACATAATTCTTATATTCTTTTTGTGCAAATTGTCGAATAGATTCTGTTTTTCCAACCTGGCGAGCTCCCTTAACGATTAAAGGATGTTTATTGGGTTTGCTTTTCCATTCAAATAAGTAGGAATCAATTTTACGTTTTAAATATGACATTATAATCACCTCATAACCAATTATACATTGTATTTTAAGAGCATTCAACACTTTTTAGAGCGAATTACGGCCTGTCCAATACACTTTTTAGAGCGAATTATTGGTAGTTCAATACACTTTTTAGAGCCAATAGAGTAAAAAGCGCACACCATAGGCTTAAAAATAAAGAAGAATATCCCGATATATAAATGTGTCAAAGAGCTAAAAAAATGTAAGTTCGCAAAGAGCTAAAATTGTGCCAAAGAGCTAAAAATTGTAAGTTCGCAAAGGGGTAAAATGTGCCCAAGGAGCGTCTATATTAAACTGATTAGTTTATTATGGTATAATATAAAATAATACTTATTTAGGAGAGTTAATATGTGCGATACTATGTGGAAATCCTTTGAAAAAGGGGGAATATTCGCAAAAAACAGTGATAGGTCTTGCAACGAGCCCAACTTAGTTCAATTTATCCCAGGGGGAGAGACCGGAGGAGCTCCAGTCGCTTGCACATATATATCTGTTCCACAAGAGGAGAGGAAGTATTCAGTTCTATTAGTTCGCCCAAGTTGGATTTGGGGAGCTGAGATGGGAATAAACGAATTTGGTGTTGTTATTGGAAACGAAGCAGTTTTTACCAAGTCGAAAGACAAAAAATTTGAAAGACTTCTCGGAATGGATATTTTAAGGATTGCGCTTGAAAGGGCAGAAAATGCTAAAGAAGGGATTGGGGAAATAATTAAAGCCTTAACGAAGTTTGGACAGGGAGGCAATTGTGCCTTCGATAAAAAGTTTTATTACGACAATAGTTTTTTGGTCGCGGATAAGAATGAGGCTTACATTATAGAGACTGCTGGATTTGATTATAAAACAAGAAAACTTGCAGGGTATGGAAATATATCTAACCGGCTCTCAATTGAGGAAGACCATTTTGCGGAAAGACATACAAATAAACTGATAACTAATTTCGCAGGAGCATTAAAAAGACAAAACTGCGCATGCAATACAATAAAAGATGCGGAGAATATCAGGGATGTATTTGCTGCCCTTAGAACTCACGATACGGATGATAAATGTAAATTATATAAAAAAGGAAGTGTATCCAGTGTTTGTATGCATCAAAGTATACTAGGAGATCACACTACTGGTAGTATGGTTGTCGATAGCAGAGAGTCTATCCCGGTTATTTGGATCACTGGATCATCTACTCCCTGCTTGTCTGTTTTTAAACCAGTATTTTTCGGGCAGAATAATCCGCCAGTATTTTTGGATGAGTCAGAGAGTTTGGATTATTGGCTTAAGAGAGAATATCTAAATAGGGCGATCTTTGCAGGGGCAATTGATTCTGATTCGCACATTGAACGTATAAGAGATCTTGAAGAAGATTTTATCTCCGGTTACGAGGCTTTGCTATCTTCTGGAGCAGGGATTCAGCAATTAGCGGAGTTCTCAAAGAAATGCGCGGAAAAGGAAGAGGCTTTCATAAACGGCTACTCGGAAATTATAGAAGATGTAAAAAACCGCTCTATAAAGCTCCCAGGGCTTTGGGCAAAAAAGACCAAAAAACTTGGAATAAATGTTATTAAACGATGAAGATGTAGATCACAGACTATCAAATTCAAAATATAAGCGGAAGATATATTTCTCCCGCTTTTTTCTTGAGAGAAAAGTAGAGGCAACAAAAAAAGACCATGCTTTTATGCATGATCTCATTGGTTTAGAGCTATAACTTTTGTCTTTAATAGTATAAAAGACTAGTCAGCTTGGTAGGGTAGAAGTGCCATTACTCTGGCTCTTTTTACCGCTGTTGCAAGCGCTCTTTGATGCTTAACGCAAACACCGCTCATTCTTCTTGGAAGTATTCTTCCCTTTTCGGTTATGTAGCGGGGGCGTCTTTCTCCATCTCTGCCGTGGTCGTTAGATCTGGTTATTTCTTGTGCTAGTTTGATGTAATCGATCTCTTCAACTTTGTTTACGCAGAAAGAGCAAACTTTTCTTCTTGGGGGGCGTTTGAAAAAGCCACCTTTATTATCTTTATTTCCTTGATATCCGCCGGATGAATAATTCTTATTTTCTCCTCTATTGTAGGAACTTCTTTCCCTGGGAGCTCCATAGGATTGCGATCCGGTATCGCTGCTTGGAGTATTGGTATTATTTTCTGTAGACATAATGTCCTCCTTGATTAATTAAAATGGTAAATCATCTTCCTTTATTGCTAAAGGAGTTGTGTTAGCCCTTTTTCTTGCGACTTCAGGAATAGGAGGTAAGTCTTCCTCTGTGGGAGCTGAGTCTGAATCGTTCCTTGTAGAAAGGAATTGGACTTCGTCAGCTACTACTTCTGTGACATATCTTCTCTCGCCATCGCGTTCATAAGAGCGAGTTTGAATTGATCCACTAATGCCTACTTTGCTTCCTTTTTTTAAATATTTGGCGCAATTTTCAGCTTGGTTTCTCCAACATACTATAGGCAGAAAATCGGTTTGTTTGTTTCCATCTGGGCCAGAATATGCACGATCGATAGCAAGGGTAAACTTACAAACAGCAATATTATTCGTAGTAATATTGGATTCAGGATCCTTTGTTAAATTTCCGATTAAAAAAACTTTGTTCATAATTCTCTCCTTAGAGTTTTGTGATCATCTGTCTGACAATTTTGTCGTTGATTCTCATCTGTCTGTCAATTTCAGCAGGAACTTCGGGATTCGATTCAAAGTACATGTGAACATAGTAACCCTGGTTTTTGTGGTCTATTTCGTAAGCATATTTACGTGTACCCCACTTGTCAACCATAGTCACCGCGCCACCAAGACTTGTAATGAGATCCGAGAACTTGGTCACAAGGCCTTCCTTCTCTTCCTCTGAAATACCATCCTCAATAATGAATAGCAACTGGTATTTAGTCATAGTGTTACCTCCTTTTGGACAAATTTTGGCTCCCGGGGGAGCAAGGAATCGCAATTTGCGATGCTTTTTTATTATATACACCTAAGTAATATATGTAAAGCAAAAAAATACCCCACGCGTGATATAAAGAACTATAACCAAATTTCAGAGCATTTTTGTTTGGTCGGTAAAAGAGAGATTACGCGAAATTTCCCTAGAAAAATGCCTCGAAAACAAAGGATGGATTAACAAATAATTTTCAATTGACAAGTAGAAAAAGGGATAATATAATAGTGATACAGATACCCCCAGGGGGTACAAGGAGCAAAAAATGAGAAATGAAAGTTTGAACAAAGATTTGACAACTAGACTCAATAAGCTTGAAGGACAGATAAAAGGTCTTAAGAAAATGATTGAAGAGGGGGCGGCCTGCGAGGACCTGATGGTTCAGATACTTGCTTGCGAAGGAGCTCTTCAAAAAATTGGAAAGAAGATTGTTATCAATCACTTGACCCACTGTGTTCACGATGGAGTGAAGGAAGGGAAAGAAGAAATGATGACAGAGTTTAGTAAAATTCTTGAGAGATTCATGAAATAACAAATATGAGATAAATGATTTAAAAATGAACTATAAAAAAGGTGAAATAAACAATATATGAAAAACGCAGATATCGAAAAATTAAATAAAGAACTTGAGGCTTTGAAAAATAATCCAGTAAAGAGTAATTCTAATAAAGAAGAATGCCCCCATTGTTCCTCGCAGAAAAAAAAGATGGATAATTCATGTTGCACAGGAGCTAAAGAAGAAAGCCAAGACGGACAAGAAA
>MWEH01000145.1 GCA_002070965.1 Firmicutes bacterium ADurb.Bin080
TATGAACAAAGATAAGGTCGGAAGGCCTTATCTTTACCCGGAATCCTTCATCAGATTTGTAGCAACTATAAGGACCGCCTATGGATTACGTTACAGGCAGACCGAAGGCTTCCTTCGGGCCATATCAGAGCATTCGCCTAAGATAAGACCGGCAGACTACACCACCATCTGGCGAAGAACTCTTCAAATGAAAGTCGAGCTTTCTTCAATAGAAGATGTTTCGGAGCTTACTGTTATACTTGACAGCACTGGATTTAAGATGACTGATGCCGGGAGCTGGATAAACTACCTCTACGGGAAAAATAAGAACTACCTAAAGGCGCATGCTGCCATCGACGCTAAGACAGGAAAACTAATCGGTATAGTTGTTACAGGCAGGGACACCCATGATAGCGAAATGGGAGTCTTCCTAGTTGAGGGGGTAGCTTTCAAAGTTCTAATCGCTGACGGCGCCTACGACACAAGGGACATGTTCAATCTTGTCGCAAAAAAGAATGCAGTTCCAATAATTAAGATACGGAAAAACGCTTCAACACGCTCTTTAGGCTCGCCTCTTCGAGCTAGGTCAGTGCGAGAAGTGAAAAAGATTGGCCAAGGCATGTGGAAAGAGAAATACGAATATGGCCGGCGGTGGCGCATAGAGTCATATTTCTCTGCAGTCAAGCGCTCATTTGGCGAAGGAACTACCGCCAAACGATTTGACATGGCACAAAAGGAAGTGATGATGAAGTTTCTATTGTATGACCAACTGCAACAGTTAGTGTAAAGTTAAAGGCAAATAAAGGGCAAGTTAGAGATAAGTGTCATTTGTTTAGAATTATTCAACAAAGCATGTATAACCCAAAACCTTAAATATCCATATGTCCATATGTAAAGTATGGATAAGAAATCTAAAGTAAATAAGAAAAACACCCTGCTCTACCTTGATGAGAATCTTGTAGAGCTCGCAAAGGAGAAGAATTTTAACATTTCTGAGCTTGCAGAAGAGGCCATCAGGACAAAACTGAACATAAACGGTTACCACAAAAGATTTGATCCTGAGGAATACCTGGAGAATCTTAGAAAGAAGGGTCTTGCATACCACATACCTTTCAGAATAAACAAGGTAGAAATAGACAATTACAAATTTGTTAAAAAAGTCAACATTGATTTCAAGGAAAAGAATCTGGTAGAAGGTGTCAACGGTTCTGGGAAGACTAGACTTGTAAGGTCCATTTTGCTGTTCTTTGATAACAGCCACACTCTGAAGGATTTCTCGAAAAAAGAATGCCCCGAAGGACCGGGCAAGATACAAATCAACTTTGACCAGACAGATCTATTAAGCTGTGAAGTTTGTGGTGAAAGAATCAGTATGGATAAAGGATGTATTATTATTGATGAGGGCCTTGGAAGACTTGATCAAGAAGCGGGGATAGTTTTTCTAAAATATTTGCTAGGGAGAAATGAGCAGATAATTATAACATCTGTTTCAAGTGAACGATATACTTCTGAGTCGCAGATAAAGGACTTTAACATAATTAAGATGAAATATGATCCAAGTCAGGACTTACGTAAAAAGGAGATCGTGTTAATTAACGAAATAACGCATATGCAAAAAAGATTAGACTTGCTGAATGATAAACTTCAGTCAAATGAAATGATACAATCAAAATCAGGAAATGATGGATTGAAACAGGAAGAAAAGGAAAATCTTGAAGCCCAAAAGATGAACATTATGCATGACATTGAAGAAACTCAAAATAGAATAATGGCAAATAAAAAATGTCTGGACGAACTAAGAAATGATATTTTGAGAAGGATGCATGGTGATGAGTGAATGACAGATTTTAAAAATATTAAAACTAGATATGTGAGGGACAAACTGAAAGGATTGGAGTATAATGAGGGGAATAAGCAATATATTCAGGATCTGATGTTCATAGAACGAGTTGTTTCAGGCGAGAGGATCAACTATATTGCAGGCATGAGTTATGAATCAAAGAAGAGGGAATACCAAACTGAATTCAACGAGATCTACACAGAGCTTGATCCGGAAGGCTACAAAGAATACCTAGAGAATGAAGAACAGAGAATGAAGAAATTAAAGGAATCAAGAAAGCAGCACGAGCAAAGAATGGTGGAGGAAGAGGAGATTTCTAGGAAGTCTTGGGGAGAAGTTAAGAGAGAATAATATGAGGAAGTATATTGGAGAAAATTGAGACAGTAATGTTAAATAGTCAAATTTATTCTTTGTCTGTCAAACGAAAAATATAAAGCCTACTACGGTATTATTAAATCATGAACAAAGTTAATGAGTTCTGGAAATTGATGGACCTTCTAAGAGGTCAGAATCATTACAAAGTCTTTGATATTTTTACTACTTATTACTGTGCAAAAATAGTCGACATTAAGACCGGAAAGAATTTTTTTAGATCTCACTATAAATCTGATGAAGGCATTAATTCAATAAATTCCTTCTTAATCTCCGAAGGATTCGATAATCTGACATATGATTCAACTATAAAGCATGGAGATATATCTTCAATCGAAAAAGCAATTTACGAATACTTTAAAAACTATGACGAAGTTAAAGGAGATGAAATACCCTATATTTATTCTTCTATCTGTGAGTTTAGAGGTCCGATTGATTTTCAGTCAGATATTATACCAGAAATATCTTCATTATTATACTTACCGAAGAGAGGTAACATAGGAGTGTTTAATTCTGCAGGCTTATTATTAATTAGAGAAGGGCTAAAAAATATTAAATTTGAAGGTACTTTACACTTTTATTCAATAATAGAATCTGATTTAAAGTATGCATTTGCTTTGCTTGCTCCATTAGTAAATAATATAGAATTATATTGGGGTGATTTTACAAAGAATGTCCCAATTGCGGCGTATGATTTCATTTATTCACTCCCCCCTTGGGGGGCTAAAATAGATGGAAAGGATAGTTACTACATATATGAAGAGGTTCTAAGAAATAATCTAAATGAAAACGGAATCTTTTTTTTAGTTCTTCCTAAAAGTGTACTTATTAGTGATAGATTTGCTAATTTAAGAGCCAACTTTAAAAATCAGTATTCTATTGGTGCAATTATAGAAATTCCAAGAGCTTTCAAAAATACGGTAGTTGAATCGGTAATATTCATATTAAAAAAATCTAAAGTAAAAAAAGATGACATCTTTATTTCTAAGATAAATGACAAAGTTGATATGAAAGAAGATTTAAGAAAAGTATCTGATTCTTTTAGAGATTATCTTAAAGGTAATAATACTTTCTCTTATTCACCAATTATTAACATAATACCTACTAATGAATTACTAGAAAACTGGAATCTTGAGCAATTTTCCAAATCATTTCGTGAAATGAGAAATAAATTAATGCATGGGCAATATAAATTAGTTAAATTAGATGAGCTATGTGATATTCTAGTCGGATCTTTAATAAATTCTAATTATTATTCTGCTAAAGGAACTCCGTATATTAGAATCCAAGATATTGATAATAATACAGTTAATTTATCAAAAATGAAAAGGATAGAAGATTCAGAAATAATCAAGAAAGGAGTAAAATGTAAAGAAGGAGATATTTTATTCTCCGTTCAAGGCACTATTGGGAAAATAGTTATAGTTCCCAAGGATGCATCAAATTCATTAATATCTAGACATTTAATAATAATAAGGCCCAAACAAGACATAGACCCATATTTCATAATGGCTACATTGAATTCTGACTTTTTTATAACACAAATAAAAAATCAAACTACGGGGTCTTTTATTAAATATTTATCTCCCTCTAAAATAAAGGATTTGCTAATTCCTCTCCCGCCAAAAGAAAAAATTAAGAATATAATGAAAGAGATTAGAAATCTTAATTATAAATCGGAAGAAATAAACCATAAAATCTCTGAACTGGAAAAAGAGAAAAAAGAAATTGAAGACAAATTAAGGTATTTCTTAGAGGAGGGAGTCAATGATTCCAGTAAAAGATAGAATCGCCCTCTTTGAGAAATCAACAAGATTAAGAAAAATTGCAGAAAAAGAATTCGAAGTAATAGGAGAGCATACGGATATAGAAGAAATTAAAAATACTGCATCTTATTTATTTGAATATATACCTAAAAAATATATTGATGACAATCCAAAGATTTTAAATGAAATACCTGCTGCTTTAAATGATTGTTTCCGAGACATAATTGAAGAGTTAAAGAATCAATTGGGTATTATTACTGGAACACAAGGAGACAATATATATAATCTTATTAATCAATTCATTAGATTTGTAAATTTTATATGTGATTTGAAATATGCTAAATCAAAAAATCCGTTTATATATAAAAATCTAATAACTAACTTTAACGAAATAGTACTTTTTATTTTTTCTAATAAATCACATATACATCCTTATGAAAAAACTTGGGCACAATATTTTGAACAAAATGGAAAAGATTATGAAGCATTTTATTTGGTAGGTATTTGTGAATTAATAAGAACTTCTTATAATAAGAAAAAGCATAAAGCTGCTTTTCCTCGTAATTTCTTCACAGATTTTGACTTTTACCATGATTTCGATGTAATTATTAGCTTATACAATCTCTCTCTAATGGCTTTTTTAGAATTAATTGAAGCATGGATATACATATTTGATTTTATGGAGAGTGAAAAATTAATATGAATATCCATATATGTACTTTAGGAAAAACTATAGGTCATGTACTTTCAAGCTTCACATATTATAAGATTGATAGGCTTGTAATCATATCAAGTCCTGAATGTAAAGATTCAGTTAAAGATCTTAAACATAAAATAGAAGTTTTTGGGATTGATGTGGACTTATGTACAATAGATCCGTTCTCTAAAGATTCATATTATAACATAGTTGATTTTATAGTAGATTATTATCTTAAATGCTCTGAAGAGCAGTTCTATATTAATATAACTGGAGGAACAAACTTAATGTCCTCGGCCGCATTAACATCGGCTCATTTTATCGGGGCTAACACTTACTATGTTCTAAAAGATAATAGAGGAGATAATATTATTGAAGTTCCTCTTTTAAAATTTTCAATCAATGATGCTTTAACAGAAAAACAAAAAATCATTCTGAAAATCTTACATAAAGAAATATATAAAAAAGGAGAGATTTCAAACATCAGTGAGTTTGCATCCAAGGAAGGAACTTATAAACAAAGATTAATGTATTATATATACGAATTAGAGAAATTAAATATAATTAAAGTGGATAGAAGTAAAAGAGAATATAATATAAAATTCACCCCTACAGGGGCACTATTATACAAATTGATTTTAAATCAATGATTTAAGAAACATGAAATTAATATTACAATGGACGATTAAATGACAGAAAAACTAACTCTTAAACAACATGAAAATCACTTGATGGGAGCTGCAGATATCTTAAGGAAAAAGATGGATGTCTCTGAATTTAAAGAGTTTATTTTTGGAATGCTTTTCTTGAAAAGACTTTCAGATAGATTTGAAGAGGAAAGAGAAGAACTTGAAAGAAAATATAAAGTCTAAGGTATTTCCCAAGATATTATTGATAAAGAATTAGAAAATCCTGATAAATATAATTTTTATGTTCCTCCATGCTTTGTTGCATAATTGTCCTAAAATAAACTGCAAAGTTTAACCTATAGATCCATGCCAGGCAATAGCGATGCTATTAACGAAAAGTATGTCAATATGGGAAAGTTTTGCATTTCTTTTAATTATTTGAACGATATTTAAAATAAAGAACGTGGAAAGAGAAATACGAGTATGGCCGGCGGTGGCGCATAGAGTCATATTTCTCTGCGGTCAAGCGCTCATTTGGCGAAGGAACTACCGCCAAACGATTTGGCATGGCACAAAAGGAAGTGATGATGAAGTTTCTATTGTATGACCAACTGCAACAGCTAGTGTAAAGCTAAAGTCAAAGAAAGGGCAAGTTAGAGATAAGTGTCATTTGTTTTGAATTATTCAACAAAGCACTTCTGGAATTGAAAATGAGGAAAAAAGAAATATTATCTCTTCTAAAGTAAAATATTTTAGAGAAAATTACTTTAACTAATTATAATACTAGTAATGCTCTCTAATATATTCATAAGCCCTATTGAAAAGATCATCTTCTTTATGGAGTTTATATCTCAACAAAGTCTTTCTTAAAACTTGTCTAATTTCTCTTTCGCCAGCATTAGTCCATTGCCATCCATCAAATCTAGTAACTTTTACAACTTCATCTATATCACTAACAATTTTTTCTAAAATTACTGGGGTAGTGTCAACTTTACATTCAAGAAATAGTTTTGTTAGTGCTTCTTTTGTGTTATCAACTGGCTCAACCTTTGTTTCTCTTTCAAGCGTTACTGTCTCCCTAGCTATCTCTAAAAGTGCTTTTAGAAATTCTACACTACTTATCATGTTCTTATAATGTCTTTCTTTTAACTCTTCCAATCTTTTTCCAAGTTCTTTAAATCTAGGATCATCAATATGTAAGTGAAGTTTCCAGATTATCTTAATTTCAAGTTCCTTTGTTTTTTTATCGATGTTTTTACTAGATATCTCGTCAATTAGTTCAGGATCCATAATTAGCGTGTCTAGATCATCCCTTATCGTCTGTACACTAACATTCTCATGTATAAGTTTGATAGTTTTGGCACCAAGTGAATGCCATATTAATTTTCCCCTACCACTAGGAGGTTTTATAGACTGATATATCCCGCTAAGCCATCGGTAATCTTTTTCAAACTGTGTTAAGAAATCATCAGGTGATATAGATTCCCAATGTCTATTCAAATAAGAATAATCTGCAGCAAATTTATCTCTTATCTCATTTGAAGGGAGACAATCTTGGGCAGCAAGTAGGCACTCATACCCTTCTAAATCTCTATCAATATTCTTAAAATATGATATGCATCTTTCTAAAGCCATAGGTATTTGATTTTTCAAGTTTTGAAGATTTGATATTACATTTTCAATCTCTTTTAAGTCAAAGTTTAATGCATTTGCAACGTTGTCAAATATTCCAAGGTAATCTACTACCAGCCCATGATCTTTTTCAGGATATGGCCGATTTACTCTGCAAATTGCCTGTAACAACGTATGGTCTTTCATAGGCTTATCTAGGTACATCACTTGATTAATTGGGGCATCGAATCCCGTTAGAAGTTTAGATGTCACAATTAAGAGTTTTAATGGATCTTTAGGATCTCTAAATCTGTCAAGAAGCCTTTCTAGTTCATCGTCAGTTAGATAATAATCTTTTTTATATTCTTCTTCATTTGAAAGAACTGTCATAATAACTGCAGTTTCTTCATGATTCATTATTTTGTCTAATTCTTTTTTATAAAGGGTGCATGCTTCTCTATCAAAAACAACTACTTGGCCCTTAAATCCATTAGGCTCAATGTAAGCGCTATAATGATCAAAAATATTTTTACAAACTTTCTGAACTCTATCCGGAGATTTTACAAGAACTCCAAATTTTCCAGCTCTTCTAGAAAGATCGGCCTTATCAAAATCACTTAACTGATCTGTTAATTCATCGAATAATTTATCTATTTCTTCTGTATTTATTTTAAGTTCAACAGGCCGTGGTTCAAAGTATATTGGTAGAGTGGCATTGTCCTCGATAGACTGCTCAAAAGAATACTTATTTAGATATCCTTCCTCATCTTCTTCAGCTCCAAAAGCCCAAAATGTATTTCTATCTCTTTTATTAATTGGCGTTCCAGTAAGTCCAAAAAGAAACGCCTTTGGAAGAGATTTTCTCATTTTTGTACCTAAATCACCTTCTTGTGTTCTATGTGCTTCATCAACTAAAACTATAATGTTTTCTCTATTGTTTAGCACTCCGTCAACTTCTGCAAACTTGTGGATAGTTGTAATAATTATTTTTCTTGTGTCTTGCTGTAATAGCTTTTGTAATTCCTCTCTAGAATCGGCTACTACAGTATTAGGCACATTTGCAGCATTAAAAGTACCACCTATCTGAGAATTTAGATCTATCCTATCAACTACTATGATCACTGTTGGACTTTTTAACTCAGGAGCACGTCTCAATAACATTGCAGCATAAACCATAAGTAAAGACTTACCGCTCCCTTGAAAATGCCAAATCAATCCCTTTTTAATTCTTCCTTGTATCACTCTTTCGAGTATTTGTTTTGTAGCCTCATATTGCTGATATCTACAAAGGATCTTGATTTTTTGCCCGCCTCTTTCAGTGCTATAAAGCGTAAAGTTATTTAGTATATCAAGGACAACTTGAGGAGATAACATTAGCTTAACAGAGTTACCGACCTCATCTAAACCTTCAAAAACAGTATCTGTAGTTTTTCTCCAAGGCTGCCATTTTTCAATTGGAAGTTTTATTGAACCCGCTCTAAAAGACTTGCCTTCTGTAGCAAAGCTAAAAACATTAGGGACAAAAAGATTTGGGACAGAATTTTGATACTCTTCAATTTGTATTGCGGCATCTACCCAAGATATTGAAGGCCTAACAGGTGTTTTGGCCTCACCAATTACAAGAGGAATTCCGTTAACAATTAATACTAAATCAGGACGTCTTGTTTCTCCTGACGTAAATGAATATTGTGTAGTTATAATAAACTCATTATTTTTTAGATCATCATAATCAATAAGTTTTATTGAAACATGCTCTCCTCTTTCTCCAAAAGCCATAGTTTTTTCGTTTAGTAACCACTTAGAAAATTCTTCATTTGCCTTTACTAAGCCCGCCCCTCGTGCCGAGAAGATAATTGCCCTCAAACGATATATTACTTCATCAGCTCTATCTGGATTTTCTTTGATCTTTGGATTTAATCTAATTAGAGCAAGCTTTAGATTATTTTCTAATAATACTTCTTGTTCTTGGCGGAGCAGATCTTTTGAGGGAATATATCTCCATCCTTGATTTATCAAATAATCTCTAATTAAATCTTCAACAGAATTTTTTTCATTGAACATTTTTTAATACCTCCGGCGGTATTCGAATATTGCCTGAAAGAAATTCATTTGTTAATTTCATTTTTAGATTTGAAAGATGAGTTATGTGGGATTTGTAAGTTTTTATTGCCATATCAAAAGAGTCTAATAGTGAAATTATTTTTCCTTGTTCTTCAATTTTAGGTAAAGGAATTTCAATTGTTTTAATACTATTAACATTTAGATGTAAAACAGTTGTTCCTGAAGAATTTTTTATCATTGAATCATGAGAATAATCTGTTAAAAAGAAATAATAAAGATATTTTGATAGTACTGTACTATTAAAAATGTTTATTTTTGACACATCCATTGTGTATATTGCTTTCTTATCTGATTCAAGTTTTGGGATTACTGCTGGATAACCTACAACTTCTGCATTTCTTGTAATGTCTGTATTAGCTATAACTAAATCATTTTCAAAAAGCATTTGGTTCTCTTTGTATTTTCCATTAAAATATTTTATCCCTTTGGAATTAAATCCCCCTCCTTTGTTAAAACATTTAAGATTAATTAGAATATGACCTTGATCATCTGATAAATCCTCACTACTATAGCTTACTCCTTTTATGATATCCGCTATTTCTCCGAACTTAACAATTTTCCAATCTTTAGGAATTTGACCAATCTCAGTTTCTTTAAATTTTGTATGCCCAATACCTTTAGTTAAAAGTTGACTCAATAATCCTTTTTTTAGTTTCTCTATTGTTTCTAGGAGTTTTTCTGTTTTTTCAATATTTTCTTCTATTGCCCAAAGTATTTCTGAAATCTTCTTTTGTTCGGGGATAGAAGGGATAATCAATTTATATTTACCAATGTCGCTCCATTTTACAAAAGGATTAGTGGAGCCAATTGAATTTTCAATGGCAAAGCTAGTAAACTCTTCACTTTGAAGTATAAAAGGAAGTAAAGATTGAATTAATTTAGATTCAATAGTTCTCAAAACTAATGTAACATTAGAGCATATTCCTTCAAAATTAACAATTCCCGCTTTTCTTAAATAGGCTCTTCTTGTAACATAAAGCACATCACCTCTATAAAATTTCATATGAAACGCTGAACCTATTTTGTCTTCGTTACCTTTAATTAACCCATAATTATTAATTCTTATTTCACCACTATTAATATGTTCTCCAGCAATATATCTATCAAAATTCCATTTTGTTCTATCCGTCCATTTATCTTGAACTTGTTTTACAACTTCATTAAGACAAACAAGGTTATGGCTTTCAGGACACATTATGATACATCTTCCAAAATATTCTTCAAATTAAAATATTCTACTTGAATTCTATCTGTACTCTTATTCCATTCATTTATGTAATCTTTAATGGGAGTCGATAATAATTTTTTGTCAATGTACCTCTCATCTTTAATATAATGTTTTATGTTTAGATTATAATCATTTTTTATAATTTGTTCTGTCCCTATAACTGCAGAAAAGAATTGAAGATCTTTGTGGGATAAATAGGTTTTCCAGATATTTTTAATATTCTCTTCCGTCAAATAACTTTGTGTTTTTTCCCTGACAATCTCATTCTTAGCGTTTATAAAGATAATTTTTCCTTTAATATCTAAAGGCTTTTTTTTATTGCATATCACTATACATGCTTCCATTGAAGAATTATAAAATAGATTTTCACCTAAACCAATTATACCTTCTATTATATCTTCCTCAATTATTTTTTTTCGCATAGAATATTCCGCATCTCTAACAAGAATGCCATGAGGGAATAAGATTGCACACCTCCCAGTGCCTTCTTTCATAGAAGCGATTATATGTTGAAAAAATGCATAATCTGCATTGCCTTGTGGTGGTAATCCATATGCATTTCTTTTCCATTTATCATGCTTCCACGATTCTCTATTCCACTTACTAACAGAATATGGTGGATTTGCCATTACAACATCAAACTGCATTACTCTATCATTTTCAATAAAAGCAGGGTTAGAAAGAGTATCGCCTCTTACTATTTCAAAATCTTCAATTCCATGAATAAACATATTCATTCTTGCAATTGCAGAAGTGATTAGATTAATTTCTTGACCGTATAATTTTATGTTTCTGTATTCTTCTCCTTTCTCTTTTGCAAGTAAAAGAGCATTTAATAACATTCCACCTGACCCGCAAGTTGGGTCGTAAATACTCTCGCCAGATTTTGGATCGCAAATTAAGGCCATTAACCTTACAACAGTTCTGTTAGTATAGAATTCTGCAGCAGTGTGCCCGCTATCATCTGCAAACTTTTTTATCAAATATTCGTAGGCATTACCAAACTCATCCTGGGGAATATTTTTAACTGATAGATTAATAGTTGAAAAATGCTCTATTAAATCTATTAGATTTTTATCACTTAATCTCTCCTTATTGGTCCAGTTTGTATCCCCAAAAATACCTGAAAGTTTGTCCATATTTGCATTTTCTATTTTGGTCATTGCATCCTTAATTGACTTTCCAACATTACTTGTAATAGCTCTAATATCCTTCCAGTGTGCACCATTAGGTATTTGGAATCTATGATTTTCACTGAAACTTGCATATTCTAAGTCCCCGCCAGATTCATTTAATGCAATCTCAAACTCTTCGTCATAGGCATCGGAGATTCTTTTGAAAAACATAAGTGGAAATATTATGTTTTTATATTCTCCAGGATCAATAGCACCTCTCAGAAGATTTGCTGCACCCCATAGGTAACTTTCTAACTCTTTTTGTGAAATTCCTGAATTCAAAGAATCCCAACCTCTTTCAGTAATTTTTTAACTTTTTCCTCAGATTCTAAAAAATTATTGTATTCTACATTAAATTGAGCTATCAATTTTTTGATATCAACTTCTTCATTATTAATAGATTTTTTAACGTAAAGGGGGATATTGAGATTAAATTCATTTTTTGCTATTTCGCTAATATCAACAATGCGACTTACATTTTCAATATTCCCATAATCTTCATATACTTTGTAAATAAAATTAGCATGCTCTTCTAAGAAGACGTTCTGATTTCTACCCTTTTGGAATTGATCTGAAGCATCAATAAAATATACCTTATTCTTTTTATTTTCTTCTTTTTTAATTTTGAATATTAGTATACTCGCACTTATTCCTGTGCCGTAGAATAGATTGGGCCCAAGGCCTATAACTGTTTCAAGTAGGTCTTTATTTATTATTTCTTTTCTAATTTTTCCTTCAATGCCACTTCTAGATAATGCCCCATGAGGAAGAATGATACACATTCTGCCGATATGAGGGGCTATAGAAGATAACATATGTTCTACCCATGCGTAATCACCGTTACTTTTGGGTGGGGTGCCGTAATTGTTTCTTCCAAAAGGGTCATGGGCCCAATGATCATATCCCCAATTTTTAAGAGAAAAGGGAGGATTGGCAATAACAACATCAAATTTTGCCAGAGAATCACCTTCTAGAAACGCAGGGTATCTTAGAGTGTCCTCTCTAGCTATTTTAAAATCTTTAATTCCATGTAAAAATAGATTTATTCTTGCAATAGAGGAGGTGGTAAGATTTTTTTCTTGCCCATACAATTTAAGAGTTCTAGTATCCCCGCCTTCAGATTTGACATATTGGAATGCTTCAAGTAACATTCCTCCAGAACCACAGGCAGGATCGTAGATACTTTCTCCTTCTTTTGGTTTTAGTATTTTGCCCATTAAATGAACTATGCCTCTAGGGGTATAGAATTCACCTGCTTTTCTATTTGTTAAGTCAGCAAACTTTTTTATCAAATACTCATATGCCTGTCCTAACATATCAGGCTCTACATTAACTTTTGAAAGATTGTAAGAAGAAAAATGTTCGATTAAATCTATTAGTAAAGAATCAGATAGCCTTTCTTTATTTGTCCAGTTAACATCGCCAAATATACCATAGAGGGCATCTGGGTTTGATTCTTCTATTTTTTTAAAAGCGTACTGTAGAGCTTGACCTACATTTGAAGTTCTCTCTCTAATATCTTTCCAGTGACAGCCTTCTGGAATTAAAAATTCATGTTGTTCAGGAAATGAAGCATATTCAGAGTCTCCATCTGATTCTTCCAACGCAATATTATATTCTTCATCATAAACGTCTGAAATTCTTTTGAAGAATAGCAGAGGAAAAATATATGCTTTAAAATCTGAAGCATCAACAGGACCTCTAAGAATGTTAGCCGCCTCCCAAAGCCAGCTTTCAAGTGAACCGATATCAAGTTTTGACAAAATACTCCTCTCTTTTGTTTTTTATATATTTTTCTTCCTATATAAGAATATTGAAAATATTAGTGAAATTCCCCTTCTCCTCTTCTCTTTCTTCCTTTTCAATATCCTTATTTACTTAATTAATTGACGCATATATCCTCACAAAGCCTTTTAAGTATTTTTTAATCACTATTTACTACTAAATAGGAGTTATAATCATGAGAGAAAGAATACTTGTCACTTCCGCTCTTCCCTATGCAAATGGCCCCCTCCATGTGGGCCATATAGCGGGGGCTTACCTTCCAGCAGATACCTATGTCAGGTACAATAGGCTAGCCGGTGCTGATATAGTCTATGTGGGAGGAACAGATGAACATGGAACGGCAATAGAGATAAAGGCCCTAAAGGATGGCGTCACGCCAAAGGAGCTTGTTGACTTTTATTATGAGGATATGAAGAATGATTTTAAAAATCTAGGCATATCATATGATAACTTCTCAAGAACATCGCTACCAATCCACCACAAGACGTCGCAAGACTTCTTCCTAAAACTCCTGAAAAACGGCCACATTGAGAGAAAGACTGTGACCCAAGCTTATTGCCCGAAATGTTTGATGTTTTTGGCTGACCGTTATGTCGAGGGGACATGCCCGGCATGTTCTGCACCAGATCAAAAAGGGAATCAGTGTGAGGTATGTGGCAAAGTTTTAGAGCCTATTGAGCTAGTCGACCCAAAATGCATCACCTGCGGCGCAACGCCAGAAGTCAAAGAAACGTTCCAGTGGTTTATTAAGCTTGGCGACTTCCAGGATGAACTTGAGGTCTGGATGAAGTCTAACAAACACTGGCGGCCAAACGTTGTGAACTTCTGCCTTAACTGGATAAAGGAAGGATTACAGGAAAGAGCAATTACAAGGGATCTGCAGTGGGGCATCAAGGTTCCTTTAGAGGAGGGGAAGGATAAGGTCCTATATGTCTGGTTTGAAGCTGTAATAGGGTATGTCTCATCCACAAAGGAGTGGGCTGAACGAATAGGAAGGCCAGACGCATGGAAGGATTACTGGTTGGATGGAAAAATCATTCACTTCATTGGTAAGGATAACATCCCGTTTCACGCGATCATGTGGCCGGCATTCCTCTTAGGGTATGGTGAGTATGAAGGGAGAAAGTGGAAGCTGCCATATGACGTTCCGGCAAATGAGTACCTAAACATCGGCGGAAAGAAG
>MWEH01000146.1 GCA_002070965.1 Firmicutes bacterium ADurb.Bin080
TTTTCAGAGAACATAAGTATTATATCAAATTTTTTTCATCTTGTCAAGAACTATTTTTCATAAAAAAAGAGAGACAACTTTTTGAATTGTCTCTCTTTTTTACTCTGGTCCGCTATCTATAAAAACTGTTAAAAGAGACAATCCGGCGCATAGGTCTTTCTTTGACCTGTTTTAATAAAGGTATGAATTGAATTATATGTTATAATATTGCGCCAAAATTGTCTCATTTTCAATTCCCTCATTTCTATTTATATAAATTGCTCTCATATTATTTTAATTGGAAAGAGAGCGGTCCAACGGAGCATTTTATTCACTGGGTACTCCAGCAGTATCAATTCTGGTGGACATGGCCGGATCTGCCCCGGCGTCCGAAAATAAATCACTATGGTTTCTACATGTTTATCCTTCTATTTATTCTCGTTTCTGATAACTCGCGAAGGACTTGATTTATCAGAAACACCCTTATAAGTTTTCAATCTGAAATCACTAAGGTCTGAAATCAAATCTATCTTGTCTTAGTTTAAGCCTTATTTGAACCAACAAGAAAACTCAAATAAGACTTAGCGGCTTACGCCGCCATTGCGTAATCGTAGTTGTCTGCGATTATATTTTTCTATCTTTTTTACAAGGCCAGATAGAAACCTTGACATGCTTCCATAGTTTCAATTATCCCCGTCGAAACTGTTTCATGCCCTATTCAGTTTTTTAAGAGCCTTTTTGGCCATAAACTTTTCCAGTTTACGAGCCTTACGAACCTTGTTCTTTTCACGGCGATTTTCGTTCTTGTAACGAGCACAATGTACTTTATGACGACCATGCTTTTTAGAACCAGATCCACCTTGTTTCCTTTTCTTTCCGGTAGCCAGAACAGAGGAAACCGTAACGGTCTTTCCCATGACTTATACCCCCTTTAAGTTAATTTATGTCATGGTAAAATCCCTCCTTTAATTATTCAGTAAAAAGGTTTCATATCTTTATAGTGGCTGAAACCAGTAAAGACCACGTGTGATTCCGACCTGCTAATTCTATTTATAAAACTTATTCGTTTTCAGTGTATTTTCCCTTAATGTTCTTGCAATAAAAGCTTCCAACAGACTCAGAACGATTGTGTGCGGCGACCAATTTATTCCAAACAGTCAAAGGAACATCATAGTAACTATACTCGGAGCCTGACTTGGTTTTCAAGGTCAAAAGACAATCATTTTTGTCATAAATAAATCCCTCAATCCATGAAGAATCCGGAAAAATTGATAGCTGTGCAGTATTATTTTCATCCGCACCATCACCAGAATACTTCTTCAAAAACTGTGCAGGTGTTCCTTCAAAAATAACCTTCTTCTTATAGGCATCCTCGCAAGTCAAATAAGGCCGTCCGTTCTTATCCTCAATAGTGTATACAAACTCTTCCCATACATCACGGGTGCCTGCCGGATAAAGATAAACATTTCCCACACCATCCTTGAACTTTGCAACTACCTGAGCAGCCAAACATCCAAGGCCATTAGCCAATTTCACCGGAGTCTCTTTCGATACCGGAATACCATTTACAATCCGATAACCGTCAAGAAAATCAGCTAGCTCATATCCAATTCCCGGCTTCTCCGGATAACCATCAAACTGCCGATACATAACACAAATCTCGCGATTATTTTCGTCCTTAAAAACTGTCAAACTTCGTGTTCCCATTTTTCAAATTTCCTTTCTTTTATTAAATTCAAAAGAATTATATCAAATTTCTTTCAATTTGTCAAGAAAAATCTTTCGTAATAAAATTCAGTACTTAGTAAAGTCTATCATATTGACCCTTGATATTTTTATTATAAAAATCACCAATGGACTGGCCAGAATTATATTCATCAAGCAAATCATCCCACAATTCCTCCGGAACATTCTTGTAAACATAAGCAGATCCTTCCTGAGTAATCAAAGTAAATTCCTCTTTTGTCGGATCATATGAAACATTCTCAATCCAAGATGAATTGGGATATATACTATAATCTGGAGCAATATCTTCTTCCTCTTTTTTCTTTGATTCACATTTACACTCATTTTCCGAATCAAAATCTTTTTCTAAATCAGATCCGTTTAAACAATCTAAAGTATGCAAAACCAATGATTTTACAACATTTTGGGCATCAGACTTCTTGACAAGACCACTCTCAGAATATTCACCCAATTTTGCCAAAAAATTAAAAGCATCATACAAATTAAATTCCTTCATTACACATTCTCCTTTTTTTCATGTTTTTTAATAGAATCCAAAAGGATTTTATTAACAGCAATTTCCAATAGCATCTGAAGCTGACTTTCATCAATATTAACAGAAGTTATTTTTTCACCATCTTCTTTAACCAAATCCAAAGTTAATTTCATAATCCGAACACTCCTTTTTATCATTATACATTATCACATCAAATTGTAAACCTTTATTCAGATAAATATACTTCTTTTATCATCGCAATTACAGCAACAAACAAGGTAACCAGACCAGAATAATAAGCTGCACTAAACAAATGAGCTAATGCAGACACAAAAAACACAGAATAAGCAACAAACAACAATATTATCATACAAACTCC
>MWEH01000147.1 GCA_002070965.1 Firmicutes bacterium ADurb.Bin080
AATCTGTTTTCATACGCGAATTATACAATAACCTAAGATTATTCACAAATATACTGAACAACAAATATTCTAAGAAGACTTTGTTATATAAAATACCTGAGATTATTCAGAAATATACTGAACAACAAATATTCTAAGAAGGCGTTTTGAATTTTTTAAGGATATAGTGTGGGAAAGATAATTAGAGGGTCATCTTTGTGGCAAATTATTATAAAAAGTAGTAACATATACCTAAATATGGTGGGTTTACGATAGGGGAAATATGGAAGTATCTGTTGTATGGAAGAAGATAGAAGAGATATCTAATCGTTTTTTTCATTCTGATTTGTTTATTCTGATTATGGCATTATTGTCCGTTATCGGATGGGTCATTTCCGTTTGGGCGGATGGTGCATGGGTATATTTTCTATTTATAATGATAATAATGACAATTTTTATGTTGTGTACCTGTAAAGACAGCACTCCAATTTTTGCCCTGATGTTTTTCATGCTCCCAACTGCGAATATCAAGGAACAAGAGCAATTTTCAAATTACACTTGGCTTATTTACCCTTGTATAGTTTTGGTGTTATCCCTTGTCTTTAATTTAGTTAGATTTAAACCCAATTTCAAGGAAGTTTTAGAGCCCGGGAAAATGAGAAAAACCACTTTTTCTATGTTTTTAATACTTATCCCAATGATTTTAGGGGGATTATTTAAGTGGTGGAGAAACTGGACATGGATGCTTATCTATGCTGCGTTATTTATAGTTTTGTCTTTTGCTTTTATATATTTTTTGGCTGTATGGAAGGATAGGCAGATACAGGATAGTAGGAAACTTTTTAAAACACTAATGAAAATGATGGTTCTAGCTGGCCTTGTCGTTAGCATTCAAATTGTCGTTTTTTATATTAACCTGGGTAGCTTATCGGCAATTACAACCTGTATTCAAGATAAGGGACTGAACCTGGGATGGGGAAGCCCGAATCCTGTTGCTGCAACTTTAATTTTATTCATGCCGGCAAACTTTTATTTTATAATCAGCAAAAACAAATACACTTTTCTTTTTATTCTGAAAACTGCTTTTGAATTTATGCTCATGGTTTCAGCCAGTTCAAGAGGGGCCCTATTGTTTTCCACAATTGGGATGATAATATTATCTGTCTACATCTTTATTAAGTCGGAAAATAAACTACAGATGGCTTTTACCTTCGGAGCGGTTTTTGCCGTTGCAATAGGGATATTTGTAGGTTTTTATCAGACTTTCTTCCATACAATTATAGAAAGACTTAGTAGTTTCGGCTTGGATGACAATGGAAGATTTGATATTTATCTTTACGGTTGGAATGTTTTTACGAGACATCCAGTTTTCGGATCCGGATGGGATTTCGGCATTGGCCTCCAACACGTGAATTTTTCTCCGTATCTTTTCCATTCCACAATAATTCAAATCGCGGCGTGTTCTGGGGTAGTCGGGCTCTTATGCTATGCATATTACTATTATGCAAGATACAGAACTTTCTTCAAGGCAAAAGATCCTTACTGCTATGTTTTACTAGCTTGTATGTGGATTTTTGAAGGCTATGCGATGATAGACCCTATCCTGTTTTTCCCTCCCACTTTCTTTATTCAGTTGTTAATAATGTCCTTTGTTATGGAAGTGCAGGTAGATGATTTTTCCTGCAGAGCATTTAAGGAGAATGGGAAAATCATGAAGGCCATAGGGAAGCAAAAGGATACATTCACAATAAATTAGCGCTTCAATTGCTTTTATGTAATGATTTTCACCTATTAGTATAATCACTCTCATTAGAATTGGCAGAAAAACAATCCGTAAAAAAACTACGGATTCCGAGTGACTGCAAACAAAATTTATGACAATGTTAGGTTGCCGTAAAAAAACTACGGATTCCGATTGACTATAAATGAAATTGGTGATAATATTTGATTGCCGTAAAAAAACTACGGAGATTAATAAGGTTCAATCTTACGTATTTTTGTTTGTGTTAGAAAAGATGCTGGATGGGAGTTAATAAAATGTTAAAAAGATTTGAAGTAAGGAATTTTAAAGGATTTAAAGATAAACTAATAATGGATTTTTCGGAAGTCCATGATTATCGTTTTAATGACTCCTTCATTAAAAATGGATTAGTTAATAAGGCGTTGGTATATGGCAAAAATGGCACTGGAAAGTCGAACCTTGGATTAGCTATTTTTGATTTGACTATGCATCTCACCGAGAAAAGGAAAACAAATAGTTTATACGCTTATGCAAATGGTGATTCTCCTAAAGACACCCCGGTTTATTTCAAATATGTTTTTCAAATCGATGAGGACGAGATAGAGTATGAGTATCAGAAAAGTACTCCAATTAATCTACTGAGCGAAGTTTTGTTAATTAATAAAAAGGTTGTTTTATCATTCAATTATCGAACCCATCAGGGGACAGTTATAAGCATACCAGGTGCTGAAACTTTGGTTTTTCCAGAGACAGAAGGTCAAAAAATATCTCTCAGAGATGACCAGTCACTTTTGAGGTATGTTTATAGAAATTCATCTCTTGAGAAGTCTTCACCAATAGTAAAAATGATGAATTTTGTAGACAACATGTTGCTATTTAGAAGTGTCAATGGAAATGAGTTTTATGGTTATAGAAGAGACCCAGATAAACTAGTAGACATGATTGGGACCGAGGAAAATCTGAAGGGTTTTCAGGAGTTTTTGAAAGACAACGGAGTTGATTACAAACTAAGCTTTGCTGAAGATTTGTTAACTAATTCTAAAGTTATTATGGCAAATTTTAAGAAGGGCACTATTCCCCTCAATTTGATTTCTTCAAATGGAACCAATGCTTTACTATTGTTTTATTGCTGGTCATTAGAGTTTGATAAGATTAGTTTTTTGTTCTTGGATGAATTTGATGCTTTCTATCATTATGAAACCGCAGAATATATTCTAAATTTTGTCAACAAACAGACAAATTTTCAATCTGTGATCACTACTCATAATACTTCTTTGATGAATAATTATTTAACTCGACCAGATAGTTGCTTCATTTTGGATAACAATGAAATAACCAGTCTAGTGGGTAGGACAGAGAAAGAGATTAGAGAAGCACATAATTTGGAGAAGATGTATAGAAATGGCATCTTCTCCTAATAAAAATATCCTTCTTATCGTAGAAGGAGAAAAGTATGAAGTCGAAATATTCACAGTAATGGGCGATTGTTTTTTAGACAAAAATACTCATTTGGTTTTCTACACTTACAAGACAAACATATATGATCTTTACGATAGAATTAAAAGGTATGAGGAGTATACTTCCACCATCGCAATTCTGAAAGAGATAAATAATGGCAACGACAAAAGTTGTATGGAATGGAATGAAAATACTTTTGCCGAAATATTTTTGATTTTCGATTTTGACTCTCAAGACCATAGATACGCTAGCGGGAAACTTGAAAAACTTATTGATTTATTTAATGATGAAACAGAATTCGGTAAATTATACATAAACTATCCTATGATGGAATCTTTTAAAGACCACTCAAAAGATTTCAACTTAGATGATTACATTGGAAGACAAATAAACACCTTAAGTTTTAAGGGGGAAGAATATAAAAAGAGAGTAAGGCAAAACGGATATAAAAAAGATATACAAACATACACAAAAAGACATTTTTATAAACTTTGCTACCTTAATGTTGCCAAAGAGAATTATATAATAAATGGAAATAAAGGATATCCTTCGTTAGACAAGTATAAAGAGCAAATCAATCAGAGAGAAATATTAAGATGCCAAACTCAAATAATGAAGAGTAATAAAGTTATATACGTTCTTAATACATCAATGAATTTCATATTAGATTATTACGGAGAAAAGATTTATAAAAAAATACAAAAAGGAGCTCTCGAATAGGCATATATAAGTTATTTTGCAAAACATATCACTAAAATGATTCACCCTAAGAGGCCCCTTTTTAAAAGAATTTAAATATTTTGAAAAATAAAGAGAATTAAAAATGGTGCAGAAAACATTGAATTGAGATATTATCTAAGGGGTTAAGCAACAATAATGGAAATCAGTTAATTAACGAAGGGCATCTGAAAAAAATCATGGGGAATATTATAGAAATAAATAATCTGGTTAAATATTTCGGGGACATTAAGGCAGTGGATGATATTTCATTTACTGTCGAACGGGGTTCTCTTTTTGCCTTTTTAGGTATCAATGGTGCGGGGAAGAGTACGACAATAAATATTCTTTGCACTCAGCTTAGGAAGGATTCTGGAAGGGTAATAATTGATAACATTGATCTTGACAAGGCCCCAAGTACAGTAAAAAACAGAATAGGAGTTGTGTTTCAAAACTCAGTTTTAGATCCTCTTTTATCAGTTAAAGACAACCTGTCAATCAGGGCGAGTTTTTATGGATTATTTGGTAAAAGCCGTGATGAAAGAATCAAGGAACTAAGTTCCCTTTTGGAGCTTGATGACCTTTTGAAAAGGCCGCTTGGGAAACTAAGCGGAGGACAAAGAAGAAGGGTGGATATAGCTAGAGGGCTAATTCATTACCCCGAAATTTTGTTCCTGGATGAACCAACTACTGGGTTGGATGCAAAGACCAGAAAAATGATTTGGAATATTTTAAACGGAATCAGGAAAGAAAAAAACATGACAGTTTTTTTGACCACTCACTATATGGAAGAATCAGAGAAGGCGAATCACGTAGTTATTATAGATTCCGGGAAAATCATTGCAAACGATACCCCAAACAACTTGAAGAAAGAATATTCGGGAGAGTATTTAAGATTATATATAGAAAAATCGTCAGAAACCGAAGAGATTCTCTCGAAACTCAATTTTTCTTACAGATACGAAAACGAATGTTATACAATCCGACTAAAAAAGGGTTCGGAGGCTCTCGAATTATTGAACGCATATCCGAAGTTTTCAAATGATTTTGAATATTTCAAAGGGGATATGGATGATGTCTTCTTGAATGCTACCGGGAAAAAACTAGAGGTATAGAGTGAAGAAGATAAGATTCAATAATGAGATTAATGTTTTTGCTCAACATAGGTGTTTAAATTGAAAAAGATTGAATTAAAAAATGATCTTAATGTTCTTGCACAACTTACAAGAAGGGCTGTGATAATCTACTACAAGGATAAAGCGACTGTATTTTTTTCTCTGCTGGGGTCTTTAATAATACTTTTGTTGTATGTCCTGTTCTTGGGAGATATTCAAACAAATTCGATAACAAATATTTTTACTAATGCAGGCTTAACTCCCCCGACTAAGGCTATCAAAGGATTCATAGATGGTTGGATGTTAAGCGGTATGCTTGCCACTGCTAGCATATCTGTGTCACTAAGTGCAAATACTATTATGGCCAGGGATAAGGAAAGAGGAACTGAGAGTGATATGATTACTTCTCCCATAAAAAAATGGGTTATCACCTTTAGTTATTTTCTCTACAACTTTACGATTACAATCATTTCGCTCACTGTGTTGATGATAGTGGGATTTTTGTTTTTGGCACTTGGAGGGGGTTGGCGTCTGTCCTTTTTGGATATAATGGGTATCATCGGTTCAGTTATTCTTTCATGTCTGTCCGCAACATTAATTACCGTTTTTATATGCTCATTTCTCAAGACCGAAGCTCAAGTAGGCGCAGTTGTTGGCGTAGTAAGCTCTACTCTTGGATTTTTTATAGGAGCTTACATGCCCATGGGAATAATGGCAAAGCCAGTTCAATATATTTCCTCTGCGATACCTGGAAGCCATTCGGCAGGGTTACTAAAGCATTTTTTTATGAGCAGTCCACTTGAGCAGCTGAGAATCGAAGGAGGACTTCCTACGCAAGTGATTGATGGAATAAAGGGCGGGTATTCTATGGAGCTTAACATGTTCGGAAAGATGATAGGCCCGGATATTATGGTTATTATGCTTGCAGCCTCAGTTGTTGTTTTTGTGGGGCTAAATTTACTTCTTTCGCTAAAAAAGAAAGGGAAGAAGTTTTCCAAATAATAGCCGAAAACTAAAAGTCTTTATATATTTTTTCCCTATTAACTTCGGTCGCAAAAAAAGGGAGAAGTTTACTAAATAATAGCAGAAGCCTTAATTGCATAGACGAATTAATACATTCTCATCATTTTTAAACTTTTAGATATAGTTCATATTAGTACACAATGCGTACATTGACATAATATACGCGCGTTGATATAATAAAATCACCTCATGCGGGGACGCATGTTCTTTTTCGCGTGAGTAAGAAGGATAAGGATTGGGTATAGCCACAAGGCTAGGGAGAAATTATTAAAAGTATGAAGAAAACTGGCTTAATTACAATAATCCTTGTCATTTTCGTGGCTGCACTCGTTCTGTCCCTTCAAGGATGCGGGGAGAATTTAGTTGCCACTGCCGAAGTAACCCAAATTCAAGTTAAGGATACTACAGTATATCTTGCTCCCGAGGGAGATGCGAGAGAATTTCAGCTTGAGCCCATAGTATATCCTTTTGATGCAAAAAATAAGGGTGTTTATTACAAGCATGTTAATGCAGAGGACAGAGATTACTTAAATATTTCCATGGATGGATTGTTGTTTGCTCGGGCTCTGAAAGTTGATGAATACGGGAACAATATTCCGATTCCAATAAGGCTTATTAGCGCAGATAACCCCACTGTCAGTGTGCAAGTTCAGGTAATAATAGAAAGTGTTCCTGTCGAAAATCTCTTTTTTAAAGATTCCAATATGGAGATACAGCTTCATGAGGGTCCGGTGCAGCTTGAGCCAATTTTCAAACCATCTCACGCATTGAAAGGGAGAACTCTCACATACAGAACTGGAAATAGTGATATTGCTACTGTAAGTAGGACGGGAGTAGTAACCCCGCGTTCCATTGGTGTAGTTGATATCTGGGCGGTTTCAAGACCAGAAGGCTCAAAGGTGGAAATTACTGCACATGTCATAATTAGTATTACATATGCTCCTTTGAACTATCGGCTGGATATGATTACTACTACTTCAGCATTGAACCAGATTGTTGGATCCCCGGATGTTTTAAGTTTTGTTTTAAATAGGCTGGATAATGTATGTGATCCTGCCCCAAGAATAACCTGGTATGTTAATAACACTCCAATTAATACCGTAGGGGTTAAGGATAATCCGGTTTTGAATTATGTCCCAGGAAATCTCCCAAGTGGTAAATACCGAATAGTGGCAAAACTTGAAAATAGCTCTCAAATACAAGTTTTAGAGTCAAGTGAGATAAATGTATATTACCCACTTGAGAATTTCAATATAGACGTTTGGAATTCCGACACTACTTTTGCAACAGGCGACATTTTGCTCATTGGGGCAACCTATGCAGATTCGGTTTTCCCACCCGAAAGTTATAAATGGGAAATAACTACTCCTTCAGGTAGAGAAATATTGTTCAGGAGATCAACCGGAGCTATGTCCCCGATTGCTGATCTTGAATACATATTTAGAGAATCTGGCACATATACTATGAAAGCCATGGCTGTGGTTAAGGGGATTTCCTCGGGAGTATATTCCAACACCCTGTCTCTCAGTGTATCTACCGCAAGCTACGGAACGGATATCTTCGGATTATCACTGGAGGGAAGGAAAGTAGGTGCTTCTTATTACCCATACATCTCTTGGGATCCGCTGCCATATAACACTTCATACAGGGTCGAAATTAAGAAAGGCAACCCTGGAAGTGAGACGTATTTTAGCTATGATTCAACAAATCCCGATCATGAGGATAATTTTGGGAAGAACGGAATGTATATCGACATAGAGAGGGCCAATTTCAACGAGAGTTTCTCATACAGAGTAAAGGGTGGGAGATATAACTGGTCAGAATGGAAGGCCTATCAGGGAGGAACAATATCCACATTAGTATATCCGTACTTTGACGAGATTCTTCCTGGATTTAACAGTTATATCAGTAGCATTGAAGACTTTGGAAAACTGCTTAATTACTTTGCGATATTCCGTCCCGAAGAAACTTTGAAGACAGGTACAAACACTTACACCTTTGATTTAATGATTCCAATTATTGCGGATAATTTGCCCGAGGGTGTATATACAAAAGGTGCTGCAACCGAACCTAGCTCTTCTGATGCTGGCATCATAAATCTATATGATTTGATTGCATATACCATGGCTACTTATGTCGAATCAACTTCGTATGGAGTGTATTGGGGTAACACCCAGGTGAGAGGCGGAAGAAATCAGTTTTCTCTCGTTCTAAATACTTCTGATTCCCCGACGTCATTTGAGGAAGATATTCCTTATACCGAGTTAGATTACATAACACACTATGCTGCAATACCCAGAGGTGAACAGGAAAGCCTTCCAATAGATTCTATGACAGAAGAGTGTGAAGTTTCTACAAGCAACGAACTTTTCTGGGCAGCAATCAACGGATATAAACCAGTCCCTGTTGAGGGAAGTAGCGCTGAAGAGATCTACAGAATTGCACGAAAAGTTCTGTACACGATTATTTCTTCCGGAATGAGCGATGAGCAAAAGGTTCATGCGATATATGACTGGCTCTCCGAAAATGTGGGATATAACCACTCCTTACTTGATGCAACGCAAGGTGGAGGAACTTACGATTCAACCTCGGATAGTTTCTTTATGGAAGGAGTCTTCAGAGGAGTAATAGACGAGCAAGGAAATGTTACCGAAATATTAAGGGGAACCGCTGTCTGTGATGGTATATCCAAAGCCATGAGCTTACTTCTTAGTATGGAAGGAATTAATAATTACAAACTTACAGGATTGTTGACAGGAGCAACACAAATCGGGCACGCATGGAATAAAGTTATGATAGATGGCAGATGGTATGTTGTTGATCCTACGTGGGCAAGCGATACTGTCGAGGCAACTTGGGAAGGTCAACCGGGAATCTATGAGATGCTAGCCCATAAATATTTATTTATTACTGATGAGGAAGCAGCATCTTCAAGAAATGTATACGGAGTATATCCGGAAAGCGAGCAAGAGCCTTATCCTGGAGGATTCGAAGAGAATATTTCAGTAGATCCTGAATATGATTCGCTTATCGATTCGGATGAGGAAATTTCATATTACTTGTCAACATATATGCCCACGGAACTTGGAAGCGAAGAGGATCTCTGGGGAGAGATAAGACTCTCCGAGGAATATCTTACCGACCTCCATGAGAGATATAATGAAACTCATGATCCAATTCCGTACGAGTTGTTCCTATACCATCAAGAGTACGTTGCTTACATTACCGATATTGAAAATCAGGTTATATCGGGCTATACAAATAAGTCCCTTGATATTTTACATTCCGGAATATACTTCTATGTGAGAATTTATTCAACTTCTCCATAAAACAATGGTAAGGGATATCTTCTGAAAGAGGTTATTCCTAGAAGTTTGCCGTTTTGGCAAGATATTTCGAAAAACAGTTGCCTAAAAAAATACGTATTTCAAGAATATGTTTTTTGTTTTTGACACAAGAGAGTGAGGGACTGAAGAAAAATTACTGAGGTTTTTAAAAGAAACTACATGCAAAGCGCATGAATATAATATTGGGGATTAGGATAAAAAGTTAGGAGGAGCAAATGAAAACTTTAAAAACTAAAGAAGGGCTGTGTTTTCTTGGAAAAACTTTGGAGCTTGAGTACGGAGATCTGTTAATGTCCGTTACAATTGATGTTGGACCCAGAATCATTAGCTTTTCCAGGCGATTAGGACAAAATATAATGTTCAATGACGTTGAAGATGAGGTGTCAAAGGATGTATCCAAGTATTTTGGAGAGGGAAACGTATGGCATTTATACGGAGGACATCGCATCTGGGCTTCTCCAGAAATGGAAACGACATATATCCCGGATAATGATCCGGTTAAGTATGAGATAAAGGGAAACAGTGTTGAATTGTTTCCAGTAACCTGGCCAAAGGTTGGGCTTAAGCCATTTATGAAAATTTCTTTTTTAGCAGAAAATAAAGTAAGTGTATCTATGTCTTTAACCAATACAGGAAATTCAAAAAGAATAGCTCTCTGGGCCCTGACTGTCTTGAAGCCCGGAGGAAAAATGGAGGCGTATCTCCCTAAAACAGATACTGGCTATCTGCCTAACAGAAATTTGGTTATGTGGCCCTATGCTTCTATAACGGATAAGAGATTTTCCTTTAGCGATGATAAATTAACAGTGCAGAGTAACGTAAAGGCGAGTAGTCCCTTTAAAGTGGGTTTTTATACTGATAAAGGAAAGATTAGTTACACTCTTGGGAAGGAATTGTTTACTAAGACCTTTGAGATAAAAGCCGGGGAATATCCTGATATGAACTGCAACGTGGAGACATACACCAGTCATCTTATTCACGAAGTAGAAACCCTATCTCCTTTAGTTTCTCTTGCGAAGGGAGACTCTATTTTGCACGAAGAAATCTGGACTCTAGAAAAGGCATAAAATATAGTGGCTTTGAAATCGGGTTTCAGATTGTAGTATTATATTTATTCAATATAGCAAGAACACCTGTGACTTTAGTCGTGGGATGAATTGCCAACGATAAAATACATATGTGAATTAAAAGCACACTAAAA
>MWEH01000148.1 GCA_002070965.1 Firmicutes bacterium ADurb.Bin080
GCATGTTTAGCATAGTACATACTTTTGTCGAAAGAACAACTGACAGTTTTTCTTCTGCAGCCGTTACATACAAACGGTGCTTTGAGTAACTTAGGACATATCGTGGAAATGATTTGTCCCTGTTTGTCTTTCTTGATACTGGTTGTTGGATTAACGATTAAGTTTCTCTTAACCTCTTTTGATATCGTTGTCTGATCCTTCCCTAAATGCCTACCGATTGCCTTGAATGTCATCTCTCTAGTCAGACACTCCTGTATCTCCAGTCGTTCATCAAATGTTAAATGTTTGTTCTTCCTTTCCTTCATTTGCGGTCCCTCCTTTGTTTGGGTAAATTTCCCAGACTAAATTCTACCGCAAATTCCTTCCCACACTAACTTCCACTTCAAATTCCACTGTGGAACTTACTTTGGGAATTTACTAACCCTCAAAAATTACACTTTTTACATAATATTTGTATTTAAGTATTGTATTTTACATTTTTTGTGTGCTATTATTGTCGCATGTGGTCCTTGTGACCGTAGCAACGGGTATCAAGGGATGAGGAAATGAAAGGAATCCGCTTAAATTTGCGGGTTCTTTTTCTTTTTATTGAGTTTTATATTATTAGCATATTTTTCCCCCTGTTTTACGACCAAAGAAATTATTATTAAGGTTTCCTTAACACATAAGATTATAAAAAAGGAATTTTTTGGGTGTTTTCACTGTAATATTACTAAAATTTCACCAAACCCTACTTGCGTGCGAGCGATATATTATATATAAATAAAGTGAAGGAGTATGTTTTCTATAATATTTGAACAGGTCTGATGAAAAAGCTTTTTCAGTTCAAAATAGAGAAAATATATTGATTATGTACAGAAAATTAGTTATCGGTTTAATAGTGGCTGTCCTTGCGACAGTAACCGCATTCGGAATTGCCGAAACTTTAAAGGATGTCCCCGAAGAAACCTCAAATCCAGATGAAAACGAGGATTTGGTAGGTGAAGCTGAAGATCTTCCTGACCTTCCTTTACTATACTTTAATTCAAATACTGGAACGGGCAAAATGGGTAACGTGGTAATAAATTATGGAGATCATTTACCAGCAAACTCATTTGTAAAAGATAACTATGTGTTTGTTGGATGGTCGGAAACACCAGATGGAGAAGTTACTTATGCCAACGAAGAGGTTTACCTGGCTCTTGAAAGTGGAGCTATTAATACTCTTTATGCGATATGGACAAAGAATGTTGAAAATCTATGGGCTACATCCTCCCCACTCTTTCAAGAGGTATGGGGTTCATTCATTGGAGATAATATCCATAGAACAATTGAACTTGTGCTTGCAGAAGAGTTTGTTTTTGCTGGGGAACTGACCATTAACGCAACTGGAAAGATTTTAATTTACTCGAATGAAATTCCTCTTGCTTTTGAAGTCGATATTGATAGTGTGGAAGAATATGTCACTATGCTTAATCTGGGGTCTGAGTCTGACGGAATTTCATACTCACAATTTGGTACTTCGAATATTATAGTAGGTAATTATTTTTCTATTGATAAAATACTGGCCAATGATTGCATTTTTGATAACGGAGCATACTATAACACTGAAAAAACACTTTTGATAAGATATACCGGAGTATCTGGAACTCCTCAAGACTCTTTTTTAATCCCTTCGACAGTATCTGAAATAGGAATGAATGCATTTGCTGAAACCACCCTTAAAAGTATATCTGTTGCCTCAGGAAGCGTACTAACAAAAATTGGATATGGTGCTTTTAGCGATTCTACTTCGCTATCTTCTATATCAATACCAGATAATGTAACACATATTGGATCATATGCTTTTTCAGGTACAGGGCTCCTTTCCTTCTCTCTTCCTTCAAGTTTAATAAGCATAGGTGAGTTTTCCTTTATGGACTGCGCCTCTCTTGCCTCAATATCTATTCCCGCTGGAGTAACTACCTTAAATTATAATTCTTTTTATGGATGTGAATCCCTTTCTAGTATTTCGGTAGCGGAAGGAAATACTTCATTTAAATCAATTTCTGGGGTGCTCTTTGACAGTTCAGAAAAAGAAATACTTCTTTATCCACCAGGAAAGTCGGATACTAATTATGAAATACCCTCAGGAACTGAAAAGATTTCTGGATATGCTTTTGCAAAAAATTCGATTCTTGACAATATTACTATCCCCGAAAGCATCAATTATATTTCGCCATATGCCTTTTCAGGAACAAGAGCCCTTATTTCTTTTTCTCAGGATATTTCAATTTCGTCTTTAGCTGAATATGCTTTTTCTGATTACTTAGGGGCCTCAATTACACTACCTGATAGCATTACTGAAATTCAAAATCATGCCTTTTTTAATGCCTCTTCCCTTGTTTCAGTAACACTTCCATATACTCTTGAAATAATTGGAGATTATGCTTTTTCTGGATGTAGTTCTCTTGCTAGTTTTACTATCCCTGACTCTCTTATTAGTATTGGGAGATATGCCCTATTTGGGCTTACATGTCCAATTACTATCTCGGACACAAGTTCACTATCTGAACTTGGAGAGTATTCCATTGCTGGTTATCTTGGGGAATCCTTCACTATTCCCAAAGGAATACTAAACTTGGGAATTTTTGCCTTTAGCGATTCAACTGCTGATATCATTTTTTCTGAAGAGACGCAAATGACTTCAATTGGGAAATTTGCATTTAGTGGATACAATGGAACAGAAATAGAAATACCTTCCTCTATCACTTCTATCGGATTTGGAGCCTTTTATAATGCAACTAATATAACAAATATAGAATTACCCCTCTCTCTTACTGAAATATCCGATTATACGTTTGCAAATTGCAGTAGTTTGCTGTATATGAATATACCAAATGATATAACAAAGATCGGAGAAGCTGCTTTTTCAGGATGCACCTCTTTTACTGAATTAGTGATACCCAAAAAGGTTACTGAGATTGGTGCATATGCAGTTAGAGGGATTACAGCTACGATTGTTTTTAATGATAATCCCGATATAACCATTATCGGAGATGGTTCTTTTAGCGGGTACAAAGGAAATGCTTTTGATATTCCTTTAACAATTACCTCAATAGGAAAACGTTCTTTTGAAAATTGCACAAATATTAGTATTTTTACTATCCCGGAATCGGTTGAAACTATTGGAATGAGGGCATTTGAAAATTGCTATAATTTAATCTCAGTATCTCTCCCATCCCAACTGATGGTAATATCGGAAGGAACTTTCGATAACTGCAAAAATCTTCCTTCAATCACTATCCCTGATAATGTTCGTAGTATCGATGCAGCAGCTTTTAGCCTTTGCCGAAATTTGATTTGGGTTAACTTTGGAGAAAACAGTTTGCTGCAGAATATCGGAAACTGGGCTTTTCTTGGATGCAATAAACTACCTTCTTTCACCATCCCGAATAGAGTAAATAATTTGGGCTATTTAGCCTTTTACGGATGCAATTCACTAACGGAGATTACTATCCCATCTTGCGTTCTTGATATCGGATATCTTGCTTTTTATGGGTGTAACTCTCTAGAAAGCATTTATATGGAATCACCTACTCCTCCAACTCTTGGGAGCAGCGCCCTGTCATATAATTCCACTACCAGAAAAATTTATGTTCCATCGGGAAGTCTTGAGAGTTACAAGGCACACAAAGATTGGAAATATTATGCAAAAAGCATTTATTCGGAAGAGATTTAATTTTTCCTTTAAGAAAAAACGCCCCTTCTTAGGGGCGTTTATTATTTACAAGCACAGATTTTTAGTTGAAATAATTAACTCCATTTTTAAAAATGTCCATATTGAAATTTCCGCTTAAGTTCTGATAGAGTCCTTCCTGCCATCTTTCGCTATGCCCCATTTTTCCAAAGACTCTTCCATCTGCGGATATAAGACCTTCAATCGCTTGAGTTGATCCGTTTGGATTAAAAGGAGAAACCATTGTAGCCTTCATTAAATCATCGCAGTATTGAGTTGCGACTTGCCCTCCCTTAATAATCTTTTCTATCACAGAAGGAGGTGCAATTATTCTTCCTTCCCCGTGACTTATAGGAACAGAGAAAACATCTCCGACTCTAAATCCTGAGAGCCATGGTGAATTATTGGAAGCAACTCTTATTTTTGCCATGGTGGAAACGTGTCGTCCTATCCTATTATATGTCAAAGTTGCACTGTCTCTATTTTGAGGTACTATCTGCCCAAAAGGAAGAAGCCCCAACTTAATTAGTGCCTGGAAACCATTACATATCCCAAGAGCAAGCCCATCACGTTTATATAATAAATCTAGTACTGCCTCCATAAGTTCTGGGTTTCTAAATGCCGTCGCAATAAATTTTCCGCTACCATCCGGTTCATCTCCTAAGCTAAATCCTCCAGGAAAGGCGATTATCTGAGAATCTGAAATAACTTTTTTCATTTCTTTAATCGATTCCATGATATCGGAAGGGGTAAGATTT
>MWEH01000149.1 GCA_002070965.1 Firmicutes bacterium ADurb.Bin080
TTCACATATGTATTTTATCGTTGGCAATTCATCCCATGACTAAAGTCACAGGTGTTCTTGCTATATTGAATAAAACCATTTTAGTGCTTTCTAATAATTTGAAAAGAGTTTATGTAAGGTTCAAATCTGCAGGAATTAATCTCTAACCTAATTTTAGAAGTTTCTATTGGTTTAAAAAGTGCAATTTTATTAAAACCCATAACAGTTCCTTTATATACTTCTTTTTCTCCATTACCTGTTTCTGCATAAATAGAAAACTTTTCCACTCTTTGTGAAAAGTCAGTGTCTTCTTTTAAAATCACCTTATCTACTACCGTTTTTTCAAATTGAGCAAAAAGATTGTACTTATCTCTTGTTTCAATGGGAGAAAATGCTTTTCCTTCATAAATGTTTGATATCTTGAATTCCTCTTTTCCTGCTATATCCGACTCATATTTGACATTATGGATTCTTGAAAATTCAATCATTTCGATTCTCTTACCCATTTCCCTTAATCTTTTAACATCTTTTTTGCATAAAAGCCCTTTTCTATTTGGAGGGATATTAAGAAGAAGCAGACTATTTCCGCCGACTGAATCGTAGTATATCCTCATCAGTTTTTTTATGGACTTAATAAAAATAGTTTCTAAGGGATGATAAAACCAACCAGGTCTAATTGATACATCAACTTCTGCTGGATACCACATAAACGTATCATACTTCGATAAAAACTCTCTGCTTCCCATATCCTTAATCATCACATCTACACATCTTTTTTGAAATATTTTTGCGTTATCATCCTTTTGTGCTTCTGGCGTAATATTCTGATCTGCATAGTTAAACAAAGGAACAACATTCCATTCAGATTCCCGCGCAATCCCGCTTTCATTTCCCACCCACCTGACATCCGGGGCACAACCACTCATAACAATATTCGGCTGTAAACTTAAAGCAGTATCATATATCCTTTGGAAATCATATTTTTGACAAGGCTTACCATCCAAATGGGAACCACATGCCCCATCTAACCAAAGCATAAAAATATCACCATAATTACTTAGGAGTTCTGTCAGTTGAGCTATATAAAAATCCATGTATTTATCGGTACCGTAATACTCACTGTTTCTGTCCCAGGGAGAAAGATATATACCCATTTTTAAACCATGCTTTTTGCAACTCTCAGAAAGTTCTTTAACCACATCTCCTTTCCCTTCTTTGTAGCCAGAATTTTTAACTGAGTGCTCAGTAGTCTGTGTCTGCCATAGACAAAAACCATCGTGATGTTTTGCCGTCAAAACCACACCCTTCATACCCGCCGACTTAATAACCTGGCACCATTGATCAGTATCCAAATTCATTGGATTAAAAATTTTAGGATTTTCTTTTCCATTGCCCCATTCCTTACCGGTAAAAGTATTAATGGTAAAATGAATAAAAGCATAAAAACCCATTTCCTGAACTACTTTTTGTCTTTCGCTAGGAATTATACTAACCAACTTATTAAGAAACTTTTCTTCTTCCAAAGTCTTCCTCCCCTCTGTCTAAAAATATATTTTAAACTCATTTCCTGAATAATCAATTAGCCCTTCATTTCTCATTTTTGCTAACTCCCTTGACACAGAAGTTCTTTGAACACCTATAAATGTAGCTATATCTTTTTTAGAGTTAGGAAGAATAATATTGTTTGATTGCTGTTTTCTCTTTTCATCCAGAAGATAAATCATCAAACTCTCTCTTATAGTTTTTTTAGCAAAGTTATTTAGTTTGTTACCTAATAAAAAAGCGTTATCAGACATAAATTCTAAATATCTTTGCAAAAATTCCATTTTTTTAGAAATCAAATTTAATAAATTCTCTTTTGTCAATACAAGCAGTCTAGTTTCAGTTAAAGCCAGCACTTGAAGCATATATCGAGGATTTCGCGAAAATAATAAGTTTCCGCCTATTATTGAGCCTTTATTTAGTTGTGCAACTCTAAGATTTCTTCCCTCAAAATCATATCTCTCGATAACAACCTTTCCCTCCAATATCAGTTCAACTTGCAAACACTCTTCTTCAGGAAAATGAATGATTGATCCCATTGCATACTTTTTTAGGTGAATCCTGTTTTCTTTATAAAAAAGTTCTAGTTCCCGAGAACTAAATCCTTGAAAAAAATTCTTAATTACATCTTCGCTATAGTCCATTTTTTGAATAATTGAAATCACCTACTGGAAAATTGATTTGTCACCGAGATACTTACATTAAAAAGCAAGAAAGTGTTCTCAATGATTTTTTATGAAAGTTAATAGTGTTACCAATGTAACACTCTAAAAATAGTATATATGCTATCCTTATATAAATCAAACGATAAGGAAATTACTATGAATAAATGTATTGCGATGGCTATTAGAATCATTTCACTTGGAGCATTTGTATTCCTGATGATTATAGGAAAACCCATGCTTTGGCTAATTATTTTTGGCGCTTCCCTTATACTTAGCATATTCTTTGGAAGATTTTATTGTGGATATCTATGCCCAATTAATACAATAATGATTCCCGTAGACTGGGTCGCGAGAAAAACCAAAATCCAATCTGATAAAAGCCCAAAGTTTTTGAAAAATGGCTATTTATCTTGGGTCGCTCTTATCGTAAGCATAGTTCTTATGATAGTTTTTAACAAGGTATTAAAGATCAGTTTACCCATCCTAATTATTTGGGGAGTAATTGCAATACCTATAACTTTATTTTTTAAGCCCGAAATATTCCATAATCTGATCTGCCCTTTTGGCGCATTGCAAAGATTGTTTGGCAGGTTGTCCATTTTTTCCAAGAGAGTTGAGAAAGACTCTTGCATCGGATGTGGATTATGTGAAAGAGTATGCCCTTCCAACGCTATAAATGTTGTAAAGGAAACTAAAAAAGCAGAAATAGATAAATCTCTTTGCCACCAATGTACTGAGTGTAAAGATGTCTGCCCCAAGAATGCGATTAAATATTCAAATACACTAAAGAATAACCATAAAGAAATCTCTGAATAGAATAAAATATTATTGAAAATTTATTTTCTTTATAAAAAAATTAGGATTTTTAAAAAAAGTTTTTAATCCTTTTTCCCTTGTCGTTTCCATTTACTCATCAGGTCATTGAGTATAAAAAAGTAGTCCGTATTATTTAAATCAACTCCCCATCTGCCTGACAAAAAAACTATTTCCTCTTGCAAAAGGTTTAAAAATTCATCCCTTGCAATACATACTTCCCCTACTAATGAGTTAATAAAACTGATTTTTGTCTCAAAAGGAGCTGAATATAGAATAGCAAATGAAACTATTTTTGCACACCACTCCTCAATTTTCCCCTGCTTAGTTTCTTCAAAATCCACCCGAAAAATACTATCTCCACAAACTATGTAGTTTCTAAAATTTTCATCAAATGCTATTTTGGACTGCATTCGACAAAAAAGCGCCTCAACTGAATTACCTAGCATCTTCCCAAGTACCGCCCCTTCTTCTGTATCTGCGCACAAATATCTATCCAGCAGTAAATCCCCTTTAACATACTCCATCTTGATAGAATTGTCCTTAGTTTCTATTATTTTCGGAGATAGGAATCCTGACAATAAAGACAACATCTGGTATTCTATATCGAAGTTTTTGGTATCCTTAAATGACTTAACAACAACATTGCCGTTAAGAAGAACTACTTCGTTTTTTCTGCTTATAAATCTTCTTTGGTCCATAGCGATATCTAACTAGTCTGAAAGAAATTTTATTTCTATATTTGAATTATTCTTGTATCCCTTCAACTCTTTTACCACACCTAAAATCTCATTCTTAAGAATATTTTCTACAAAAGGAACCATAGGTATTTCATCCCCATTAATTCTCAAAGAAATACCCCCTTTTCTAAGTACACAATCATCTTGTTTAACTTCCTCCTTCAATAACTTCGATAAGAAGGTGCGACAATCATATCCGCATTTAGAGCAGCACTTAGGGTCAATATCCGGCATCAACACAGGTGTTTTGCTTATAATTAAGTCGACTAGATGCTTGTTCTCTAAGGTTCCGTTAATTACAGGTAAACCTTTATATTCCTTATCTTTATTATTTGCATATCTTCCGCTTATTGCTATAGTTAGCGGAGAGATAACAGGTAGTTCCTCTTCTTTACAAGTAATGATTTCAGGAACTACAGCATCTCTTACTCCTTCCATTATCACAAAATCCTCTGAATAATGGGACAAGACTTCATATATTGGGAGTTCTCCGGGATAAAGGATATCGGTTTCTTGATGGGATCTTGCGGTAACTGTATCTGCTCCTGCTTGACGATGCCGCCAAGTATTCTTTCCCTCGGTATCCATTTTAAAATTTTCATTATGTATCTGTTTTATACTGCCCACAGTATATCCTCTTTTTTTTAGCTCAGATATAATTCCTTCTATAACAGTCGTTTTACCTGAACCAGTTAAACCTAATACAGTAATTACTTTCATCTCTTCTCCTTTATACAGATATTCCTTTATTATCCTACAACCTTTTAATTATTAACATCAATATTAAAAATATTATCATAATATTGGAATAAAACTACCTATATAATAGTTTACAAATAAGAATCCTGCTCCAAAAACTATGCCTACAGCTAAAAAAAGCCAATCATATAAGCCCATTTTCAGTTCACGGTACATCGTTCTATGTTGGAGAGCTCTAAATCCTCTTGCCTCTACTGAAATGGAAAGCTGCTCACTTCTTAAAACACAGCCACTTATGGTTGGTGACATCAAATATCCATAAAGCCTGATTTTTTTTCTAAAAGGAAGTTTTTTGATATTAATGCCTCTCATTGTTATTGCGTTCAATCTTGCACGAAATTCATCACTAAAAATAGGGAAAAAACGGAGAGCGATTCCCGACATAAAAACAAACTCATAAGGCACACCCATTTTTTGCATACCATCTGCCATCTCCCTTCCATCAGTTGAAGTAGCAATAATTCCGGAAAGAATAATAACAAGCATCCTAAGTAAGAACTCTAGCGCAAAGATTATCCCTGTAGTCGAAACAAACACAAAATCCCCAATATATATAAGGGGAGTCCCTCCCTTTACTGTCAAACTTTGGACTAAAGTAATAAAAACAATAAAGGAAACATAAAAACTTATTCTCTTTATGGCTCTCAGAATATTTGTTCCAAGACATATATTTACAATTATAGTAACCAGAACTATTGCCGATATATATATGACATCCTTAGCTAATATTGCTAGAGTTGTTAGCAAGAGAATATAAATAAGCTTTACTCTTGGGTCTCTCTTCATCCCTTTAATATCTCCAATATCATTGTTAGTTTCCTTTTAAATTCACCTAATACTACCGTTATCTAAAACTATTTCTATCACGCCATTAATTTTTGAGAGGGTATCCTCATCGTGGGAAAACAATATAACTCCTCCTCCATTACGCGAAAAATCTTCTAGATAAGATATAAGAAAATTTCTACCCTCTTCATCTAGAGCTGATGATGGTTCATCTAGAATTAAGAAATCAACATTTCTCAAAGAAATACCCGCAAGAGCTAATCTCTGCATTTCCCCATATGACATTGTTAAAGGAGATCTATCCTTAGCTTCATACAGGTTAAACTTTTTTAAAGCTTTTTGGATATTATCCTTAATATGTTCATCCATAGTACCCATTATTTCAAAAGGAAATGCCAGCTCATCAAAAACTGTAGGTGCAAATAATTGAAGAGCTGGGTTTTGAAACATATACCCAATTTTCTTCGCCCTATCAGCAGGTTTAATCTTACTTGAATCCTCTCCGTCGAAAGAAATATACCCTGAAGTTGGCTTTAGAAGTCCCATAATAATTTTTCCTAGAGTAGTTTTCCCAACTCCATTTTTTCCTTCAAGAAAATATATATTTCCTCCCTCAAAAATATATGAAAGATTTTCGAGAACATTGGGAGATTTCTTACTATATCTAAAAGATAAATTTTTTATTTCAATCTTCACTTTTTGTTTTTTCTCCCATAAGCAACAACTTGTCGGCTATTTCTAAATCCTTCTCGGAATGTGTTACTATTATCACACTGTTTCCTTGTTTAGCATAATCCTTTAATATTCCATGAACTTTCTCTTTATTGTCCGAATCTATTCTTGAGGTTATTTCATCTACAATAAGCAACTTAGGTTGCATAGTTAATACACTAGCTAATGCTAAGAGCTGTTTTTCACCACCTGACAATTCTGAAGTTTTTTTAGATTTTAAGTGTTCTATTCCACATATCTTAAGTGTATTTTGCAACCTTCTAGCCATTTCTTCTCGCAAAATAGCAAGATTCTCGGGGGCAAAAACCATCTCTTCAGTTACGAGGGGAGAAAAAATTTGATTTTCTGGATTTTGGAAAACTAACCCCACTTCAAGGCATTTTTCAAAGATAGAAAGTCCTGAAATATTCTTCCCATCATAAAAAATATCGCCGGAAAGGTTTATTTTTTCCTCATTTCTCATTAACCCAGCGAGGGCTAAGCAAAGTGAGGTCTTTCCGCTTCCATTTTTACCCTTAACTGCCAAAATTTCGCCTTTGCCGAGTTTGAAAGAAAGGTTTTCAAAAATGGTTTTTTCGTTATATTTTAAGGCTAAATCTTTAACTATTAGCATAATGAATAAGTCTTCTCCTCTTCATATTTTTATTATATTCACAAGTTGTTATGAATAAAACATTTGCAAAATAATCAAGTTATTACAATCTCAACTAGTAATTTACACCTATTTTGGGAATAGGGGTCTTCTACTTTTATTACAACAAAAGGTCCCCCATCTTCATTCATTTTTGTGTAAGCTAGCGGATCTATCCCTGGATTAAATTCGAGTCCCTCCGCTTTATATGCAATATATACATTGTTTGATTTTACTACATCCTGTTGACTATATACTTTATTCATTCCATCTGATGCTTTAAAGGTTATCATCCGAGCTGATGCCAAATCTATTCCCAGCCCACTTAGAATGTTTTTCAATTCGATACCGGTATAATTCTTTTCCACTGGGTCGCTGGAACTAGTATCATATACTGCTTTGAATGTTTTCTCCTCAACTCCGCTAATCTCCAACATTTCCTCGAGAGTATATACACCTATTTCTTCTCCAAAAGCTACTATTTTGATTTCGCTATTTTCATAGAGTGTTTGCTGTGGCTCAATATTTTTCAAATAAATGGGGAGAAATATTGCAAAGGCAATTGCCAGTAGTCCCACAATAATAATTGAAATAATCGTTGGGGTATTTAATTTTATCTTCTTTTTTTCCATTCTTTCTCCGCAAAATGTAATTTGAATAAATATAATTTTTTGTCTTAATTCTATCAATTAAAAACATTATACGCACTATATTTTGCTTTCACTCCAATTAGATAATAACTGCCCCTATCCATTAAAGACATAATATGGCACATACATATCATAGTGAGTAAACATACCATGTTTCCCGTAGGGTTTATTCTCAGAGTCATACAAGGTGTTGTGCCCATGGTCAGGAACAACAATAACTTTGCCATCAAACTGACTCACTAAATACTCGATATAGCTCTCAATATATAAAACCTTTGTCCTAGATGCTGTGGAAAGGGGGCCAAATTCATGGTTTGTATCATCGGGGTCGTGAAAATGGACAAATATTAAATCTTTACCACTAGCAATAGCTTCTTTTGCATTATTATAGGTCTCTTCATCAGATAGTGCATATGTAGGCTCTACGCTCGTTACAATTAAATTACCTGTTCCCTCTAAATAGCTAACGCTTTTTCCTCTATTAATGGCATATTCGAATATATCAGGCACAAGGGGCTCTAACACAGCTCTGCTCTCTCCCTCATCAAAATTTACCCCATTATTTCCAGGAGTTTCTCCTGTTACTATAGCGGCCAACGCAACAGGTGAGATTGAGAGATGGGTAGACAAGGCAATTCTTGCGTTATCCCTCTTCATTAAATCTAAATATTCTGAAAACACTCCTGTTTGTTCCCAGGAAAAACCATCGGGTAAAATAAACATTACTTTTTGGCCATTATCAATCGATTCAACCATTTCACTATATGCATCATATATCATTTTGTGAGTACCCGTTGCTATTCCGAATACTTCTTTCTTCGAATCATCTTCATTAAGTTGTATCCCTCCATTTTCCCAAGATAAACTCTTTAAATCAGTTTCCGTCTCAATATCGTAATCAGTAAAATATACAGTATTGTCCTCTTTTTGAGTAAATGAAGATACACTTAAATCTGTTTTCAAAGTATATTTGTAGGCAACATTTGATCCCGAATAATTTTCTGCCGTCTGCTGATATAATCTCAACTTCGCATTTCCTCTACTAACATATTCGGTAGAAGTTGGAGTTAGTATTTTATATCCAACATTTACAGTTTCCTTTGCAATGATAGTTATTTCGGAGATATTTTTTATAGAACAAACAGGCGGATAATCAATGCTTTTTGCGCTCAAAGTATTTCCATCATCCGAATACAAGAAAATGGTTCCCGTTATTTCTCCTTCTATCAGGGCGCTTACCCCATCAGTTGCGGAGGTTATCATTATCCAACTATCCTCGAATAAGAACTTGCTTCTATCAATAACGTCAGTAATATGCCATCCCTTAGTTTTTACCGTTTCCCCCTCATCATCATAAGTGTACTTAGTTAACTTTATTTCAGCCAAATTAACACTCAGTAAATTTCCTTCTATATCCCCATCGATTATCAATAATATTTCTTCTGAACCCTGGCAAGCAGAGAGTAACCCCATTATGAGTCCCGAAATTAAAATAATTATTAGTATTATGGATACTTTTTTCATTAAATTTCCCTATCTACAAAAAATATTTTCTATTCTTATTGTTGTGTAACTTCTTTATTTTGATTTTTTAATTTTGAACTTTTATATGGGTTCTCCATCGATGAATCTAAAAAGTCTTTAAGCAATTCCTCCTCAGCCACAGTCTTGACCGTTATTAGGGGATTTGTAAATCTTTCTTTGTTTTTGCTCTTTATTAGCCCAGTTTTACCAACCATCAAAAATACTAGGTGACCTAATACTCCACCTACAGCCCCAGAAAAGGCTGCTGCAAGTAGCATGAATAACAAAGGATATAATGACAAACTCATCATAGGCAAAACGCTTCCATCAGTTCCCCCCAAATTTGCAAGGACGGTAGCTACAACATATGTTCCAGTTATATTAGCCAAAATGTTGGCGAATATGAAATGAAGCACATTATATCCCTTTTTCGGCCTAAACAAGTAAACTAGTTCAACAAATAAAGCGGGAAGAAGATAAGTGAGAAGTGTCCAAAATCCATGACTTCCTGGAAGCCCTGCAGTAAGAAGCACAATAGTCTGAACTCCAGAAACAATAAGTGCCGAACCTCTTCTACCAGTCAAAAGAATGGCTAGCGGAAGCCATAGCATATATAATCCTCCGGCAAGAGCCCCTCCAGGTATCCCAATGGGCCCTGTTATCATTCTTACCAAAGTTCCTACAACAACCTTAAAGGCTATGCTGAGTCCACTCAGCATAGCCAATAACACCAAATCAAAAACTGGGAAAGCTTTCAAGCCCCTTGCTTTTCCTTTTTCTTGCATTAATAATCCTTATTTAACAGATTTTTTAGGTCTTATCTTAGGCTATAGGGTTGATAATTATTGTTACAACCATCTTTGAAACGCTTTTTGAGGAAGTACTTGTCTTGTCAGAAATAAATCTTGGTGCTTCAAACACGTTTTCTTCTTCATCAAAGTCAGAAACAAATGCTCCGTCTTCTTCAAAACCAATAGTAATATATGAATTATCAAAAGACGAAATCTCATAATCACTATCATAATCATCAGAAGCTATTACCATAACAGAAGTGATCGTTTCGGGTAAATTAATTTTGAGCTTTGCAATAATATCATTCATGCTATATGCCACATATACTTTTGTGGTTTCTACCGGGGTTGGTGGATCGCCTATATTCTTGACAGTTGTCATGGATACGTTTTGCTGTGCAATTGCAAGCAAGGTCTTATTCGTAATAGTCCCTAGAAGATTGGCCTCTTCCTCCGTTCCAAGATATACCTTGATACTTACATCAAGATTCTCTGGAATTTCATACAATTGTTTAGGATTACAACTAATCATCAATGTAGCACTAATTACCATGATCAGCGTCAGTATCATCACTTTAAAAAACATTTTTTTATTCATTTTTTCCCTCCATGTCATTAAATTTTTATATTGTATTATCTTTGATTTAATTTTAAACTACCACCTCTAATATGATCGGAAAAATTGTCCTACCTTCCTCTATATCTTTACCTCAATTTTCTTGAAAGAGATGCTTTCAGAATCATAATTAAAGGTATATTCATCCACATTTTTTTTGAACTTTGCCGCAAATATCTGTTCAGAACTAATCTCTACCCTGGTGTCGTCTAAAGATGTGATTATATATGAATCATCTTCGTCATACATATTTAGTAGAAGAAGTAAATCTTTAACCCAGATTTCCCCATCAGTATTTGTGTCATAGCGTCTAAAAGCGGTTTCTAATGTAACAATTGATGAATTAAATACTGATGCTGACAAAACATTTTTTACCGTCATACCCGCGCTGAAAGTAGGGCCATCAAATACTGGAGACCTATCAAGATCTTCTACCCCTTCCTCTTCTCTCTGTACTTGATCCAATAAATATCCCACCGAGTATACTTCATACTTAGTCCAAGCCTGATATTCCGACCAAGTTTCACTCTCTGAGTTGTAATCCCAAGCTGAGACGTGCATTTTGTCGCTTGCTTGAGCGTTCAGGATTTCTCCATTAATTAATTTACCCAGGCTAAATCCATAATATGTAAAATTGGCTGTACCTTCAGGTTGAACATCTTCAATAATTGAATAACTATCGCGATACTCTTGATCTAAATACTCATAAAAATACAACTGGTTAACTGAAGGGGTAAGTAATATATCGGTAGAAAACTCAATAGTCTTAAGTTTCTTTGCCCAAGTATTTGCAATCTGGTCTGGAAATACGGCTCTTAGTGCTCCACTTCTTTCAGCAGTATTTAATGAAATTCCATCATATTCTAGAGCAATTATCATTTTGCTTCCTCTTCCAGAGGAGTTAAAAACGTCTTCTGTAACCACGGTAACATAGTTGTCAGTTGCGGATAAAGTCATGCTTCCGTAAGCATCTATAGTTGCACTATCTGAAAGTTCCGAAAGAACGTCCTCCAAATATACTCCCTTCAAACTATGGGGTATAAGATTATTATCCTCATCTTTTTTATCGCTTGCATAACAAGGCTCTTCTTCAGTATATTCGACAGGGTTCGTTTCATAGAGGGTTTTTATCATTGCCTTAGTTATTAAAACATCGGCTAAAACATTACCTTGGTCATCGATTAGTCCTTTTAACTCCAAAGTATATTCATCATCGGTAGTTTCGGCTAAAACATTATCATTTACTTCTGGAACATCATCTGTTTTACACGCAGACAATGAAAATGACAATAAAACAATAAAAATCAGGGTGAAAATTGCAAAATACTTTCTTTTTCTCATAACTCTCTCCAAAAAAAATGCGCGTTCGAGAGCGGAAAGAGTATGTTCTTTTCGCACTGGAAGGGAAATCACTTTCGCAAAAGCCCCCGTTCTATATCTCGTAGCATAGCCTTAGACATATAGAATCGAACAATATTATTATGATAGCAAAGGATAACTGGATAGTCAATGTATATTGAGTATTGGCTAACTCATTGCTTAAAGGGTTTGAACTTCTCATCACTAAAGTGTTGAGAAGTTCAAAATAATGAAACTATATATGAAAAAATTAGCTCCGCAATAAACCTAAATCCAGACAGTCTTTTTCATTTTTATGTGTATGACGAGTATCTTTTAACTCCAGAGCTAATATCAAGACCCTATCAACCATTTGCTCCCTTTCAAGTAACCGGAGAAAATGTGGGGTATTTGGCCAAGGATATTAATTTTCTAAAATACGGAATAATTATGTCTCTTTCACAAATTGAATAGTTTCATTCTTTTATATGCTTTTTTTCTATTGAAATATGAATTTTTTATGCAATAATATACCTATGAAACTGTCATCAAATATCTTAAAGATCAAAATAGTACTATCAATTTTCTTGATTTTACTATTATTTCTTCTACCACTATTTTTATTTTCCTGTTCTAACTCTCCCAATTATCCTGCCATGATTGATTCTAACAATACCTATGAAGAGATAGCACTTTCTGAGGAGCAAAAAAATATTTATCCTAATTGTACAATAGAAAACTATTTTATATCGGGAGAAAAAAAGATCTTTCGTGTTATATCTGAAAGAGGTTTTGTGGATGAAATTAATCTTTTAGTCTTACTCGAAGGAACTACTATTCAAAAAATCCAGGGAATAGATGTTAAGGAAAGCGAAAATTATGGTATGAATTGCTTTACTGGAACATATCTGACCCAATTTGAGGGTATAGATTTAGCAGAAATTGAAGTTGTGCGAGGGAAAGAAACCCCCTATGACCAAGGGGAAATCATATATGTTACTCATGCCACCACTACCTCAAAAGCTATCATTTCAGCTGTTAACGCAATAGCGGTTTTTGTAAATTCCTAATTTTTAAAAATCACACTTTCTGAATAATCAGAATAGGAACCTCATAAATATCAGTATTCCCTTTATCCGTATGATAAAACTTGTAGTATACCCTAACAGATGATGAGTCAGTTATTATTGAATATCTAGGTTCTCCAGATGCACTGTTTTCCAGCTCTCTGAAAACAGTTATCTCGAAGTAAATCTCCGAATAATCCAATTGAATATAGGGCACATAGCCGAAAAACCATTGTTTCGAACTGCTTTGGAATAAGTTAATTCCCTCAAAAATCATACTGCTCTCTTCGACATTCTTCAGAGAATACTTCTTGCCATTTACAGTGAAATCAAATTCAGGAACTATATATATGTTTCCAAGATATAGTTTTTTTTGCGTCCCTTGAATATATACCTCGATTTCTTGTCCAACCTGCCCATTATCGTTATAGGATACTGCTTCAGGAGAAATTATGGTCCCTCCTTTCCTATATTCAAGTTTTTCATCTTCCTTCAAGTCTCTAAGGTTATAGCTGTCTTCATTATAATCAGTTAATCTGTATTCTTTAATCTTTATAATATCCTCAAAATTTAGATCAGAAAATATACCATAGCAATCCTCGTATCTATGAATAGTCATCCTCTTTGCCTCTTCAAATATCTTGTTAACCACCGTAACAGTAATTGAAGTTTCAAGGGAAGAAAATCTGGATTTCACAGTTATAGTTGCAGTCCCCTCCCTTATCCCGACAAAAAACTGATCTAGTTCTCCGTTTCCTTTCTCAGTCGAAGAAAAAACTATTGGACTAAGAGTCCCGGAGAAGGAGTAATTTACGGTATAATCAAGCAAATTCCCACCCGTTGTATTAACATCAAGTTTGAAATACTGAATATCGGAAGAACTCAGATATTTGCCCATAAATTCATCTTCAATATCGTCATCCCCATCCATATCACAGGTTAAATATACCGAAACCTTTCCTGTTCTTGGTTCCTTTGTAAAGGTTTTATTCAATATAGCGAGAACACCTGTGACTTTAGTCATGGGATGAATTGCCAACGATTAATTACATATTTCAATTAAAAACACACTAAAAACCCACAAGCCGTTTAATAAGTATCAAAACATATGATAAACTACAAATAAGGAGTTGAAAAATATGGCGGAAATATATCGTTGTAGGGGGTTATGTATATTCCATTCAATATCATATTGTTTGGTGCGTAAAATATAGACATAAAGATTTGAAAATGAATTAAAAAAATTATGGAAAACCCCTCATATTTCATAGCTACTGTTTCAGAAAATACAGAAGAACAAATTAAAAAGTATATAGAAAGTCAAAAAGAAAAATAAAGAATGGAAAAAGC
>MWEH01000150.1 GCA_002070965.1 Firmicutes bacterium ADurb.Bin080
CAGACTTGGGGTAAGAGCGCGTCAAAGTTTGGAGAATTCACAGAAGATAACCAAGCGGATATTGATGCTTTTATGCGCACTTATAATATTCAAAAGTTTAATGGAAAAAACTATAGTACTACGAATTCCGATGGTTCTTTATCCATAGAGAACAAGGAAGATGCTGCTTGGTATAGCCCAAACGGAATGTATGCGGACGGTTATGTGTTTAGCTTTAAGCAGGCTAACAAAATCTTGAAGGATTACTATTCGAATAAAGCAGCATATGAAGCCGAAGGGAAGAATATTGAAATTGAACTTCAGCAGGAACTTGAGCAGCTCGAATCAAATCCATCTTCCGACTGGAACAAATATAAGAATGGAGCCTCAGAAAGCTCTTTCTCAATGGAAGATTTTTCGTATATTACTGATTCAGACGAATATGAAACTGCATATGGCGAAGATGGTTCTGCAAGGAAGTATTATTTGACAGAAGAAAGATTAGCTCAGGTGTTGAGTGTATTAGGTAGAGAACTTGGAGAAAATGAAAGTATTGGTTCCCTTTTGCCGGCTATTGGCTCATTCATCGATTTAGGGGAACTAGATATAATGTCCCTTTTAAATGAAGATTTGTCATTAGAGATATTGGTTGATGTAGTAAATGGACTTGGCTTGGGCGGTACTTTACGCCAATTGATAGACCCAGAAAGTACCGAAACTGAAATTGATGAGGCTTTTGTTTTTGGCCTTTTGGCAAATTTCAGCTCTTATCAATCGCCCATGACCTACCCGGTCTTTTATTTCATTGAAGATGAAGGATTGAGAGATTTTGCATATGCAAATTATTACGCCAAAATTCATGGAGCTAAAATAGGTTCTGTTTTGGTTGGAACTGGTGAGAGTCCGAAAGTTGGACATATCACTATGGATGCATCGGGCGTTCCTGCTCCATCGCAAGAAGAGGTACTAGCAACACTTGATGAATTCGAGGCTTTCGAAACTATTTCCCAAAAATTCTATCCACTTTTTGCTCTTAGAGAAAACCTGGTTAAATTTGGTGCTTTTGCCACATTATGTGTTTTTGCGGCATATGCTCTTACGATTTACATAGACAAACAATATTCAAAACTGACTTTGAAAGCGGGGGTGAAATAATATGAAGACTTTTATAAAAATTTTGTTATTCATTCTAGGCTTTCCTGCCTTAATTGGACTTGCTGTTTATTCAAGTATTACCGTCTTTCAAGAAGGACAGAGCTATGGCTTTCTAACTTTTGCGGGAGTACTTGTTTTGGCCCTTTTCTTCATCGCATATTTGATAACTTTTATAGTTACCGAGGTAAAAGCGAAGAAGAGCAAGTCAAAGAAAGTTGCCCAAAAGGGTATGGTCGCTCTTGTTCTAGTTGCATTTATCTTTACAGGCGGACTTTGGATAATCATAGATGTTCTCCTCCCAGACATTTTGGATGATGCTACTTCGGGCACACTTCTTTTTGATGATGTACGTGAAAACTATAAAGTTCAAGCTGAAGTAAATGGTCAACTCTTGGAAGATTTCATTGTTAGAAATTATGCGAACGAGAATTTAGACAATAGCGTTGCTTTGGAAACATACTTGCAAGAGGGTTATAAAAACGAGCGGGTAAAATTTTTAATCCATGAAAACTTTAAAGCCCTGGATACTAATGGCTATAAAGCTTTCACTGCTACAGGACCCTGGATAGGCCTTGCAGATGCGGATAGGCTGACAATTCCCGTTTTAATTCACCTTCTTTTCAACGAAAAGGAAATTGATGAAACGCTTCCATTTTACCTTGAATTTGACCGTATTCCCAAGGAAATCATTTACGACGATATGGACCCAGATAAATATTATTATAACAATGTTGAAAGGGATGATCCTGAAGCTCGAGTATCTTGGTCAGTTTTAGACATGGCGGGGTCTCCCATGGAAATTAGCTTGGGCGGTATGCTTGTGGGTATGGATCCAGGGTTAAGAACATTGGTCCTCTCCCTCATTGAAAGCTTGGGCCCAAGTTTAGTTGGGACACTAAGGGATATAGTCGCTGACCCCGATGTCGCAGGTGCACCGATTTATTTGGGGATAAAAATAGGCAGAGAAGATATCGAGAATACTGGAATAATCCTTATGCCTTCCAACGAATCTAGGGGAGTATTAGATTATAAAGCTAATGCATGGTTAGATAGTAACAATCTACTTTTTGCTGTCATTTCAATTTTCCCAATCAGACTTTGGCTGTACATTTGGGGCGCGATTGTTATTGCAATGAGTGTTGCTATTGGTGCTATTAGGATGAAAGAAGCTAATGAAGATGACGAAGTCCAAAATGGAGAAGAAGAAAATTTCTCATATCGGGAGTTTCAACATACTGAATATGATGACTCAGATTTGGATGATCCCAATCTTAGCCCATATGAAAAAGCATATTTTAAAGCTCAAAGAGACCGGATAAGAAAGGCTTAAACCTGTAGTATTTGTGAAATATGAGGGGACGCCGTTATAGCGCGCCCCTTTGTTTTTATGAAGAACTTAATCAGTTCCAGTTTAGACTCGGGACTTTATTCTTATAATTTTAAAACAATTACCTGTAGGATTACAATACATTTGTTACACAATCGCATAAAGAGGAAAGGGAGTTAGAGAGGGAAGTAATTAGGAGGAGGGAAGAAGGAGAAAGGGACAGGCCTCCCCT
>MWEH01000151.1 GCA_002070965.1 Firmicutes bacterium ADurb.Bin080
TATGGTGCTTTTGCTTTTTCCTAAAGTTTTAGCGATGGTGGTAAAAGAAGCTTTGTTGCTTAGTGCATGAGAGATAATGGTTCTGTCTCTGTATGTTAGATGAGAGTAATTCTTTTTTTCATTTGACATGATTCCTCCTCTAGGGTATTTGCAAAACTGCATGGATACATTCTATGCCAAACAACCTTTTTTGTGAAGTTGCACTTACTTTGAGACAAAATCCCGAATGTTGCACTTACTGTTGCACTTACTTTGAGAACTGACTATACTGTTGTTTCACCCTTCAGCTTTGTTCTCGGGTTGACAAAGAAATGGCTTAGTGTATAATTATTGTTATCAAACTTAGGGGAGTTTTTATGCCGAAATTTATTGCTCACAGAGGACTTAGTTCGCTTTTTTACCAAAATAGCGAAGTTGCTTTTCTCGCAGCCGCAAAAAGCGACTTCTTTTACGGGATTGAAACGGATGTTTGGCTTACCTCCGATGGCTATTGGGTGTGTTGCCATGACGGGTCTCCATTTGAAAATCGAGATATTAAAATTTCGCAAATTTCCTTTGAAGAAGCGAAAAAACTCCCAATGAACCCTAAAAAATGGGGGAATGCTCGACAAAGAGGAGTTTCCTATATATGCTCTACGGAAAAATATTTGGAAATTAATAAAGAATACGGCAAAGTGCCTTTTATTGAGTTAAAAATAGTTCCAACAATGGCTGAACTTACAACTCTAGTCGATTTAGTAGAAAAAGTAATCGGAATTAAGAATGTGGTCTTTATTAGTTTCCATGCCAGGAATCTTGAAAGGCTTAAGCGTATGAATCTGGGAATCAGAACACAAATCTTAACGACTTCATGGATTCAAAGTAAGTATTATCTTTCAAAGGGATACGACATTGACCAAAATCTTTGGGCAATGAATGCCGGGAGAATTCATAAAGCCCATACGCAAGGAAGAGAAGTAAATGTTTGGACCGTAAGAGACCTCGCTACCGCAAGCCGTTTCGTAATGGCAAAATCAAATTATATTACAACCGATTACGATTACTCGAGATGGTTTAGAAAAGGGAATAAAAAAGTATCCTCGACAAAAATTCGTCAAAACGAAGAATCCGTTGCGATTCGTCTTTTTAATCAAGGATATAACTGCTGCCAATCGGTGCTTATGGCATTTTCGGAAAACCTTTGGTTTAACAAAAAACGCGCAGCCGCTATTGCAATGCCTTTTGCTCATGGTATCGATAAATCTGGAAATGAAATTTGTGGGGCTATAACTGGAATGTTGATGGTCATTGGACTTTCTCATCCTAACATTTCAAAAAAAGCTATGTCTGAGCTTACTCAAAAGGCCTTGGATGATTTTAAATCTTCGTTTGGCTGTGTAAGATGCTGTGATTTAATACTTAATAAAGACTCAGAAGATAATACCGAAGCCCACAGAAAAGAAGGCGTATGTGAAAAAATAGTAGAAACGGCTGCCTTAATCGCAAAAAAATATCTGCCCTGATAATTAAGCGTTTTTAAAGAATTCTCCAGAAGATCTGGTTGTTCAAATTACAAACTCATTGGGACGGTTCCGTCCTCTCTAATTTCCCTCGATATTTTCGTTGGAAGAATATCTATAAATATATCCGCAACAGCGCTTATTCTACACATAAATACATGCCCACCGTAGGCTTTGTCTATACTAGTAAGCGTTGCATGCAAGTGAACATATACTTCACCATCTTTATTTGTGATATTCCCGGTTAAATTTGATATCTCTATGTCCTCTTCAATAGTTCTTTTTGTATATGTTCTTTTATCGCCGTTCAAAAGTCCAATTTCCGCCGAATTTGTCGCACCAATTCCCGAAATAATCCCGCTCTCAATTTTCTCAGCAACACAAATCTTTTTCAAAGATTCAATTACCTCATCTCCTGAAGTAAGTGCAACAGCAATGGTTTCTCCAATTCTTTTATATCTCATGATAAAATTCTCCTATAATAAAGCAATCACTTTTATTAAATAACCTGTCAAATGGATTATGTATTATCTCTTTTTTCCTCTTTCTTTTGTATTTCATTTTCCACAAATTCATCAAATGTTAAGCTCTTTTCTGATAAATCGTCTTCAAATATTTTTTCAACCAGAGAGGAAGCCACTCCCACTTCTCCCTTCTCAATCCTATCTTCCAAGGAGTTTGCATCATCCACCGATATCTTTCCATCTTTTAAGTGAGCTCTAACTGCTAATATTTCCATAATAGCTTCATGTCGAGTTTCTGATAAATCCCAGAAGAAGAAAGGAACTGCAAATAGAAATGAACTTATAACCCCTAATACACTCGTCCATCTGATTATTGGGGAAGTAACATTAATGATGTCATACAGAACAGAAGTATCATTTATATAGCCGAAAGTTTTGTATATAAATGGGGTAACATATGCAAAAGCTATTCCAGCACCAGTTAATATCATGCTTGAAACCTGGGAAATAAAACCCTCCAACCTGTCTCCCGTCTTGTACTGTTGATAATCGTTAATCTGGGCCGATAAAGCTGGAGTGACAACAACATTTACCCCATTAGCAAGGGTTATCAAAAGAGACATGACATAAACTAAATAAGGTTCAGAAGGCCATATTACAATGGGAATCGTCATTATGGCACAAAATATCCCGCTCAAGATTGATAGAGCTTTTTTACCATACTTCTTAATAAGGACAGGGGCAAGTAACATACCAGGAACATTTGCTGATCCAATAAGAGTAATTAATAATGATTGACTCCACTCAGTTTTTATATAATATGTCGCTAACCATGCAGTATAAGTGGTACCCACTAGCCTGAATATCCCCAGAAAACCAGAGATTATGGTCAGCCAAAAATACTTATTGATCGCAATATGTTTAATACCATCAATAAATTTTACTTTAAGTTGCGACTTTTCATTTAATACCATCCTTTCTTTTGTCCCAAAAGCCGTAATCAATCCTAAAGAGAAGCATACTAGAGCAAAAATAGGAATTATCCATTTTAAGGCATCCATAGAGTTTATTCCCATTACTTCAATTTCACCCGAATTATTTTTTTGAGAAAACAGATAGTTCGCAAGTAATGGAAAAAGCATATTAATTAAAGACGGGCCCAATGAATATATGATAGAACCAAAGGACATTAATTGAGTCCTTTCATTTGGACTAGGAGATATGACTTGAACCAGGGTATTAAAGGAAAGGGAATATAAGTTTACTAGAAACTGAAGAACGTTGAAAAATATTACATAAGTAATGAACATCCAGGTGTAACTTGAATTTAGAGCCGAAGGTATGAATATTGTTGCAACAAAAGAAAGTAGAATGGGTATAGGCAATCTAACAATCCATGGACGGAACTTACCCATTTTAGACTTAGTGTTATCTATTATCATACTTACTAGCGGGCCTCTTAAAACTACAACAATACTCGAAATAATACCGCTAAGAACTATATCATTAACACTAATTTTTAAAGCCGCTGCTATATATAATCCGGCAGTAAGTGTTAAAAAAGTGGGTAGCACGGTTCCTCCGCTAACCCCCATACCTCCTAAACAATATAAAAAAACTCCTTAAAAGATAGAAATCTCCCTTTTGGGGGAGTTCTCCAGTACTTACGAACGTATTTAAAAGAATAAGATATTTTTGAAATTAGAGTTCTTTTTGTGAATGTTCGGGTACCATTATCAGACATATAATCCTCCTCCAGGGGTTAGTAGAAAATTCTTCAATTATGAACTCGTGGAGTTCATCCTTTCGCAAAATAAGTGAATGATATTGGTCTTAAACTATCAATAGTTATCGCAGTTAAATGGTTTTTTTATCAATTTGGATAATATTCTTTCACTCTCGCTAAGCATCCTGATTAGATGAAATGGTCCCTTGTATGTGTGCCCCTTACAAGGAGGCTCGGTAGGCAATCCATCTCTTCTCAGATAGCCAAACCACTCTCCATATTCAGTATCTGCAAAATTCTTATTTGAATAATCATACACTTCATCAAACAACTCAAGGTATGTATCTTTTTTTGTATAATCATAAAATTTAATGGCCGCGGTAAGAGCCTCAGTATGAACCCACCATAATTTCATATCGTGTTCATATGCTTCAACAGGCTTTAAAAATAAATCTTTAAAATACAAAATACCTCCGTATTTTTCATCTTTTCCAAAATTATATGCCTTCCAAAAAATATCTTCCGCTTCAAGAAGAAGATTGGGGTCTTCAAGCCAAACAGCCGAATCAGCTAAAAACCATGAAAGTTCAATACTGTGTCCTGGGTTAACAATTCTTCCAGTGGCGCTTTCAAAGAAATGTTCATCATTAGACAAAAGGTTTTCCAACATCAAGCCAGTTTCTTCATGTCTAAATTTCCTTATGTCGCGGATTAATCTCTTTGCAATATCCTTGTACTCGGATTCATTTTCCTTGTCACTCTCGGCCATAATATATGTTACATTAAGCAATATCATTGGATAAGCTAAGGATTTGGTTTCTCTGGTTGAAGAAATAAACTTAGGAGTAATTTTAAAGGGATCGCTTTCTGGATTATCGTATATTTTAAGCATTAAGTTATAATAGTTTCTTGCTTTTTCAAGAGAACTTTTATCCCCTGTCACAGAATACCTACGAGCATGGGCAATTGTATAGAACGATTCCGAAAAAATATACCTTCTTTTCCTTAGCGGTTTGCCTTCTGCAGTTACAGTAAAATACATGCGCCCGTCAGAATCATCAATGCAATACTTGTCCAAAAAACATATACAACTATCGGCCATTTCCTTCCAATAAGGATCGATTCCGTACTGAAGACATAATGTATAAAAGATATATGCAGTTCGTCCTTGCATCCAAACACTTTTATCATAGGAATATATTTCCCCCTTTCTATCGAGACAGGTGAAAATCCCCCCATTTTTTTTATCTAAACCATTTTTGATCCAAAAGGGGATTATATCCTGAAAAAGAGAGTTTTTCACTGAAAAATGTAATCTTAAAATATCCATGATAACCTCGCATTGAAGGTAATTTTAGCATGAAAAACAGATATTGTAAATACGCCCCCTGTATAGTATAATGACTTTATAGTTTTTGGAGGCTGGATTTTTATATGACTGATAAAGAAGACAATTTGTATGATTCCCTTTTAGACCCTTTTGAAAATAATACAATAACATCTGCTGAATCCACGGAGAAGATTCCCCCTGGAGAATCCCCCGATGATATTAATGTTAAGCAAGATATTGTATCTTACTCGACTGACGAAGCAGAAATTCTCGAAAAAAATTATTTAACAAGATTTAATAAATTTGGTTTTGCTGCAGGTGGATTTGGGCAAAACCTTATTATCGGAGTTGTAAATACATACATACTTTTTTTCCTAACTGATATTGCGAGAATAGGTCTAGTTGCTACCTCTGCATTAATGCTAGGGGCAAGATTATTCGATGCTTTTAATGATCCAATCATGGGGACCTTAGTAGATAAGACTAAATCGAAAATAGGAAAGCTTCGACCATACCTTGCCTTTGCGCCCCTCCCTTTACTATTTCTTACTATTCTTCTTTATATGATACCTACTTATATTCCAATTGGGATTAGGGTGGCATACTATTCCACTATTTATGTACTTTGGGGAATAATTTACACAATAGGGGATGTGCCGTTTTGGGGATTGGCTTCTGCTATGACTCCCAATCCAAAAGAGAGAGTGGGATTTATTACCTTTTCCAGACTGTTTCACTCAATTGGTGGAGCTCTTCCAATGCTTCTATTGCCAGTTTTTGAGTATTTTTTGGGAGAAAAGCAACCTGAGTCATATTTTGCGATGGGTATATTTACTGCTATAATTGGATCAGTATTTTTCTCTCTTGCATTTTTTGGAAGTACTGAAAGAATAAAAAATGATATACCTGCTCCGTCTTTTGTTAAGTGTTTCCAAGAAATGTTTAAGAATAAACCATTACTCGTAACAGTAGTTGCTAATGCCGCTGCTTTCGCAAGAGCTATTCCCATAACTGCTGGGCTTTATATAAGTAATTATCTTATGACCGGGAAACCTGAAGGGCTTACCAACTCATTTGTGAATACACTACTTGTAGCTGGCTTCGGAGTCGCAGGTTTTTTGGGGATGCTCTTTACCCCGGCACTTGTGAAAAGATTTGAATATAGAAAGCTATACATTTGGTCTTGTATAGCCGGAGCAATTCCTATGGCATTACTTGCGATCTTAGGCTTTACCATAGGCCCAAATATGATTCTTTTCGTCGCAATGTATTTGCTAATGGGACTTCCATATGGGTTAACAGGAAACTTAAATTATGCGATGATAGCAGAAAGTGTAGATTATGCTGAATGGAAGAGCGGTAGAAGAACGGAGGGTATTAGTGCATCAATGCAAACTTTTATGAATAAAATAATGACCACTCTTCAAAACGCTCTCATCCCCCTAATGCTTCTTATCTTCAATTTTACCGAACCGTCCGATTCCAATATAACTCCTGTTCAATCCTCTTTAACTAAAACAGGTCTCATGTTAATCGCTTCGATTATACCTATGATAGCCTGGATTTTAAATCTACTAATTATCACAAAATACCCTTTACACGGAGATTATCGGAAAAATATGTATATCGAACTTAACCAACAGAGAAAGGCGGCAAAGGAGAATCCCTCTCAAAGTATTATTATCTGAACGTATTAAAGAATACTGTTTTTATAAAGGCTAGAATACAATAAAAATCTCTGAGAAATTCTCAGAGATTTTTTATTAATTATATCTAATCAACAAGATTTGGAATAGTGTTCTATCTGTTTTGCGGAATATCCGGTATACTGCTAAAACCTTTTTGAAGATCTTCGTCCGATAATTCAGTATCTTCCATTTTTCCCGCATTATACATTCTGTAAGCACTCATATCAAAATAACCCGTTCCAGTTAATCCAAAAATAATGGTCTTCTTTTCCCCACTCTCCTTGCACTTCAAAGCTTCATCAATAGCAATCTTAATAGCATGAGAGCTTTCTGGTGCGGGCAAAATTCCTTCGCATTTTGAAAACATCGAAGCCGCATCAAAAACTGATTTCTGCCCGACTGCAACCGCCTCCAAATACCCATCATGATACAGCTTGCTGAGAATTGGACTCATCCCGTGATATCTAAGCCCACCCGCATGAATAGGTGAAGGAATAAAACCATTTCCCAAAGTATACATTTTTAATAAAGGAGTAATTTTCCCGGTATCCCCAAAATCGTAAGCATATTTTCCTCTTGTAAATGAAGGACAGGATTTTGGCTCAACTGCAATAAACTTAATATTGTTTTTCCCCCTGATTTTATCTCCCATATAAGGTCCAATAAGCCCACCTAAATTACTGCCACCCCCAGCACAACCTATTATAATGTCTGGTTTAATATCATATTTTTCACAAGCTGTCTTAAGCTCGATACCAATGATCGATTGATGAAGAAGTACGTAATCCAAGACGCTTCCAAGCACGTATTTACATGACTCTCGACTTGCACAGACCTCGATAGCTTCCGAAATGGCACACCCTAAAGACCCTGTCGTCCCTGGTTTTTCCTGTTGAATTCTCTTCCCTATTTCTGTTTTATTCGAAGGAGAAGGAGTAACACTTGCCCCATAGGTCTTCATTACTTCCAATCTATCAGGCTTTTGGTCCGCGCTTCCCTTGACCATGAAAATATCAACATCCAGGCCATAGAATGAGCAAGCCATTGCAAGCGCAGTTCCCCATTGCCCGGCACCTGTTTCCGTCGTAATGGAATTGAGCCCCTGCTCTTTTGCATAATATGCCTGTGCTATTGCCGAATTAAGTTTATGAGAACCTGATGTATTTGTCCCTTCAAATTTATAATAAATCTCTGCGGGGGTTCCCAAAATTTTCTCTAGGAAATAAGCTCTGATCAAGGGAGATGGTCTAATCATCCTATAGAAATTACAAACACTTTCTGGAATATCAATATACCTATCAGTAAAATTTAGTTCTTGTTTTGATAGTTCTTCGATAAAAATCCCACAAAGCTCCTCCAGTTTAATGGGGGCAAGGGTCCCGGGATGAAGGAAAGGATCGTGTTGCTCTTTCATGTCCGCACGCAGATTATACCACTGCCGCGGAAGCTCCTCTTCAGACAAATAGATTTTTGTTGGAATGTTCTTTGCCATTTTTCTACCTCCTTATGGCGATTGCACTCTCGTGCGTATATTTGCTTCTCCTATACGGAGTTAAAGCACAAAAAAACCACGGTAAATTTCGCTTGGGACGAACTTCGCCGTGGTGCCACCCAATTTCACAGCTTTCGCTGTCTTGTAGGATACTATCATATCCCTTCTCTGTTACGGGAGAACCCGTCAATCACTACTATCAGTTCGCAACTGCCCTCAACAGCCCATTCATATACCCTCTGTGCCCTTGTCTCACCAACCCAAGTCTCTCTCATCACCGATAAAGCATATTACTATTCTGTATCAACGGTTTATTTAATGAGCAAATCTTATCATTAGAAAATAGTTATGTCAACATTTTTTTAAACAACTTTAACGATTCAAAATCAAATTTCAATCCTTATCTTTGAAAAAACTCTCAACAATTAACTCAAATATATTTTATATATTCTTTCTTTTTAACATCATTATATAACCGTTAGGATTATTTGGAATACTTTCTCTATGTTCAACATACTGGGGAATCGCAGGAAGAATTTTTGTAATTAATGCACTTGTATTCTTACATTCGTAGTTTTCAGGGACAAAATCACTATACTGTTTTTTCATTTTACTAGCAATTACGCTGTATAACGCGGATCCTTGTGTGTCTTCTATAGCAGTTTCAATTATATCTATCAATGTTTTTAATTGTTCATCAGGAATGATCGATTTATTTTTCGGAGTTCTTTTGGCTTGTTGCTTTCTAGCTTTAACTGGTTTAGAATTCGGAATATCCTTTTTGCTTATATCATTGTTAAGGGAATCAATTCCATTATTTTGTGAAAGTTCTTCTTTTTCTGAATCATCCATTGATTCACCCAAATAAATAAACTCACTAAACGCATTAACAAATTCCTGAATCGCCTTATTCCTGTCCCCCATTCCAATTACCTCTTTGTTATTCTCTCTAAGTTCTTGCGTAAGCCTGGTAAAGTCACTATCGTTACTAACAAGACAAAAGGTGTTAATGAATGGTTTTTCAAACAAACATTTCATTGCTATAATCGTCAATTGTATATCTGAAGTGTTCTTCCCACTTACATAACTGAAGGCCTGAGTTGCCGTCATTGAATGTTTATTAGCTTCCTTTCTCCATCCCTCTATTTGATAAGATCTTCCGCTCGTACCTTTTTTTGCACCAGTAATCTTTGTCCAATCCGCCACTATTGTCTTTACCACAATTGTTCCTTTAGCAGCCATTGTGTCAATGATTTGTGTAGCATTTTTATAACTTACATTCTCTGCGTCAATCAATATTGCTATTCTTTTCTCTTCCATATTTCTCCTTTTTTTGTTTATTCTTATAGCACTTATTCATATAACTTCATTCTTTTTTATGCTTCTAAATCTGCTTAGTCTTCTGGGTACATTGTAACATATTTATCTTGGAAAAACTTCCGGTGTAAAAACCCATAAGGTTAATATTTATAAAACGGGATTCTTCCCAGGCAACACACTAAATAAGACTAAATAATATACCAATTATTTATCAACTTCCTCTTCAGAGTTTTTTTGAAAATGTTCTCCATCTTTTATCTCAAACCCAACTAAATGCCCCGAAATTATCATTTCCCGGACAATTTTCAAAAAATCCTGTTTATTCTTCTTTTTCATAACGTTCATCAATTGGCTAACAGAATCTACTTCTCCCTTTTCAATTAAGCTAACCATTTTCATCAAGTCTTTAAGTCTTAATGTCAGAAATACTCCTCCAGTAAGAAGCATTAGTCCAAATATGATACTAAAAGTTAAATATCTCTCAACGTAAAAAACACCAAGGAGAACGACAAGGGGACACAGAGCAAAGATTAGGGATATTATCAATATATCCCCTTTAAAACTTTTCTTTGGACCCTTGTATTCCTTAACAGAAATAAATTCCCCTAAAGCAATTTTTTTTGCTTTTTCAATCTCATTTTCTTTTTCTTCTTTCTTCTTATTCAAGACGGAAAGATAGGTTTCATATTTTGTTTCCAGTTCATATTTTATCATCGAGGGGGCTAGAAACTGTACCTTTTTGAAATCCCTGCTGTAACCGTTATCTTCGCAGAGATAATTATCAAGTATCCTGCAACGGCAGGTTCCCCACCATCCACGATAATCATTGGGATCAATATTTATTGCCTTTGCAAAAGACTCAAAAGCGCTTGAAAATTCTTTCATCTCCAAATAAGCTTCGCCCTTCGCAATGTATTCAGTAATATCCTTAGAAACCTGAACAGGAAAAACTTTATCTTCATTTTCTCGAAGATCTTGAATATAAATCTCTTTATTCCCGCAAGCAGGACAAGTTGCACTCTTTCCTCCAGCATCTAAATATAAAGGAGTCCCACACTTATCACATCTGTAATCGGTTTTTGACATTTTCCCCTCTTGATTCTTTACTTCTGCAACCCAAAAACTATACCCGCTATCCTTGCACTAGACATGGCATCTTTTGCATAGTAATTAGCGCCAATTTTTTCTGCATATTTTTCGGTAAGAACGGCCCCTCCCACCATAATAGGTATAGAAATCCTTTTCTTTAAGTAGCCAATGGTTTTTTCCATATTTGTTACTGTAGTAGTCATCAAAGCGGATAGGCCGATTAAGCCCGCATTATTATCAAGCGAAGCCTGTAGTATTTCCTCTTTTTTCACATCTTTCCCTAAATCAATTACCCTATAACCATAGTTCTCAAGTATTACTTTCACAATATTTTTCCCAATGTCATGTATATCTCCCTCAACAGTTGCTAAAACAATCGTTCCCTTTGAGTCTGACATTGCATTTGTCCTGGTCAATTCATTTTTAATTACAAAAAAAGCTTCCTTGGCGCTATCTGCACTTTGTAATAATTGTGGTAGAAAAATGCTACCCATTTCAAAGTTTTTCCCGATTTTATCCAAGGTTGGAATAAGCAAGTTGTTCACTATGTCTAAAGGCTCCTTCCCTGAAGATATTAATTCTCTAGTTAAGATTCCTGACTCCTTTCTTAATCCTTTTTCTATAGCTTTTTCTAAGGTTAACACCTCTTCTAAATGTTTAACTTCAGAAGATGAAAATGTACTTAAATATGTTTCAAACTTTGAATCATTACCACTTAAAGCACAGTGAGCGTTATAAACATCGGTCATCGCCTTATTGGTTGGATCAACAATTCCCGCAGAAAGTCCCGCGGCTAAAGTTTGCGCAAAAAAGACCGCATTTATCAAAGCACGGTTAGGTAGCCCAAAGGAAATATTCGAAACACCAAGAACTGTATTAAGTCCCAGGTTGTATTTACATACGCGAATAACATCCAATACAATTGAAGCGTTGGCCTGTCCAGTGCTAATAGTCATAGCAAGTGGGTCAAAAAGAAATCTTTCTTTCGGGAGACCATATTTTGCGGCTTCTTTAATAATTCTCTTTGCTATATCCAATCTTCCTTCGGAGGTTTCCGGAATCCCTTTTTCATCCAGCATTAAAGCTACGCAAATGCCCCCATACTTTTCCATAAGCGGAAAAACAACTTCCATACTTTCTTTTTTCCCGTTCACAGAATTTATTAAAGGTATACCGTTGTATATTCTAATGGCTTGTTCCATCCCCTCCATATCGGCTGTATCTATTTGTAAAGGTCTGTCAGTAATCGCTTGAATATTTACTATTGATTCCTTAAGCATTTCTTTCTCTAAAATGTCTGGAAGGCCCACATTAACATCAAGAATATCGGCACCAGACTCAACCTGACGAATGGCCTCAGCTTTAATATAATCGAAATTTTTGCTTCGCAGCGCTTCCTTAAGAGGAGCTTTTCCCGTCGGATTCAATCTTTCACCAATAATTCTTGGCTTTTCCCCAAAAGAAACCGTCTTAGCATATGAGCAAATCATCGGGACATATTTGTTTGTCCCTCTTTTCTTTGGGCTCTTATCTCGCAGTCTTGAAACTGCCTCGATGTAAGATGGAGTAGTTCCGCAACAACCCCCAATAAGACTGACTCCCATGTCAACGGCCTGTTCAATATATTCAGAAAAAGCGCGCTCATCAGTATCATATTTAAGTTTGCCGTTAATTATATAAGGCATACCGGCATTTGGTTTAATCATTATTGGAATATTAACTTTACTAATTATTTCAGGTATCCAATCAAGCATCTTTTGCGGGCCAAACCCACAATTGAGGCCTAATACATCCACACCCAAACCCTCAATATAACAAGCCAAAGTGCTTAGATCAGCCCCTGTTAGTGTCTTCCCTGAAGAGTCTAAAGTAACGCTTGCAATAATAGGAAGATCTGAGTTTTCCTTACATGCTAATACAGCAGCTTTTAACTCATACAAATCAGTCATGGTTTCAATAACTAACAAGTCCGCGTTGTTTCCCGCCAAAACCATTTCTTTAAAAGTCTCATATGCTTGTTCAAATGAAAGGTCGCCAAAAGGATAAATCAATTTACCTGTCGGGCCGATATCCAATCCAACATATACTTTCTTTGAAGACCCAACTGCAACGTTTTCTGCAATCTCTACAGCTTTTCCTACAATCAGAGGAGCAAGTTCCCCAAATTTCAATCTGTTTGCGCCAAAGGTATTCGTTAATATAATGTCAGATCCAGCATCAACATAAAGTTTGTGCATTTCTTGTATTATTTCAGGGTGACTTAGACACCAGCTTTCCGGCTTCTCTCCTCCTTTCAGTCCATAATTGGTTTGAAGAAAGGTCCCGCAAGCCCCGTCCATAATCAATATTTCATTTTTTATTCTCTCTGATATTTTCATTTTTTTCCTTGAATATAGATTTTCTGAAAAAATTTTCCTAAAAATAACTTCAAACTAGAATTTATCTGTACTACTAGTCCAGCATCGAGCAAATGTTTTCTTTAATCTTAATCGCAACATCAGGTTTATTCATGGTGTAAAGATGAATATTTTTAAATCCATTCGCAAGTAAATCCACAATTTGAGAGGTCGCGTATGCTATTCCAGCCTGTTTTAAAGAAATAGGATCATCAGAAAACCGACTAATTATTGCTCTAAAGTTTTGTGGAAGAGCCGTTCCATTTATTCCACATATTCTTTCACACTGCTTAACATTAGTTATGGGCATAATTCCTGCAACAATTGGAACATTTATCCCTCGTCTTAATAGCTTATACATATAGTTATACAAAATGTTATTATCAAAAAACATTTGTGTTGTCAAAAATTGACATCCGCTTTCAACTTTTTTCTTTATATTATCAATGTCTTCATCCACAGATTTTGATTCGGGGTGCCCCTCTGGGTAACAAGCCCCCCCAACACAAAAACAACTCATTTCTCTAATTTCTTTTATTAGGTCAGAGGCATATCTATATCCCCCCGGTATAGGGAAGTTTAACCCTTCGGGAATGTCTCCTCTCAAGGCAAGTACATTCTCAATTCCGCATCCCTTTAACCCATCAAGTACATCCCGAACTTTTTGCTTATCTGAAGACACGCAAGTAAGATGTGCTAATGCAGTTATTCCATTTACACACTGTACTTCCTTTGCCATTTCTATTGTGTTATCACTATTATCTCCAGTCGAACCATAAGTCACGCTCATATAACTTGGATTGAGCAGCGCTAGGTCTTTTATCAATGTTTTTGCCCCACTAAGAGCAGTCCCCTTCTTTGGAGGGAAAATTTCAAGTGAAAATGATACTTTTTTTGATTCAAGAATATCCTTAATAGTCATATATAATCCTTTATGTTGTTCCGCGCTGTTTTGTGGAGACGATATACGTGAGATTATAACAAATCATTGCTATTTTATCAACTTATGCCCCGTAATTTATATTCTTGAGCTTTTTTATTATGGATTATTAGAACAATAAAGCACCAATTCTTAATTATTATATTTTTACTTATATGGGTTGATTACTTATTCGAATTATTAATTGTTAGACTTTCACGTTTTTGTTATTATATACGGAAGAAGGAATTAAAACATGAAGAAACCGCTAAATTTATTTGTTGCAATACTCGCTTGCTTGACATTATCTATCTTATCATCAGGTATTATTTTATCTGAGATTTCTTTAGACAGTATTCCAATATATTCAATAGTGTCAATGGAGGAGAAATATGCAAACACAGATAACGAAGGATACTCCCCTATTTCTTTAGATGATATATACATCCCAAGCAATATACCTCAAAACACTTTTGGACTAAAGATATATAATGGTTCAAGCTGGCAACCATCCGAAATTGTTGAAAACAATCCTTTCGACTATTCGAAACCCACAGTAATATATACTCATGGAATGGGAACCGGAAATGGCATCGACAATCCTGATATTTGGTTTTCAAAAGGGTACAATGTCTGTCATTTTCTTTGGGGCGCATTTTCTGATGATTTGCCTACGAGTGGACAAGACAAAGTGTGGGCAAAAGGTAAATACCCAAACAGCGATAAAAATATTTTGTCTTATACAGATGCTCCCTGGACATCCGGGGCAATAACAAGATACTTAACCGATGTTCCTGATCACTCTATTACTGAAATTTATGCTGCTTATTACTTAGATTTAATCATGCGAGAGAATTATAATGGGAAAGAAATCAGATTCTTTGGGCACTCTTTAGGCGCTCATCTCAGCATGTCTCTAACTAATTATTTAATGTTTTGTGTAGAAAAAAGAGAGATTCCTCCGTCAGTATTGCCTGATCGAGTGACTATGCTTGATCCGTATATCTCAGATTTTGTTTCAAACTTAAATTGTTCTTGGAGTGGAGAGAGCATGAAAGAAGGCAGTTCAAAAAAAGCGTTGGAAACTTCTTTGAAAGCTCGAGATTTTGGAATAGCTTTTGAAGAGTTAAGAACTTCTCAATATGTCGGTATTGCAGCTTATGCGATGTTTATGGCTTCAGATCCTACAGCTAATCCGGACGACTCAGATTATGGTCTTTTCAAAAAAATTATAATGTATTCTTACGTGAACACAAACTTTCTGGCAGATAAATTACCCTATATTTCTGCTGTAGAACGCATGCATTCTATTTCAGAGTATTGGTATGCAGAAATGATGAATCATGATTATCTTTATGAGCAAGACTCTTTAAGTTATGGAATGGCTCCATTTTCCGAAAAAGAATATGTTTATTCGCGGATGGGGAATAAATATGAAATAAGTTTTTCTGAAACAGAATATGATACATCCGATGATTCGGTTGTATCAGATATAACACGAGCAAAGGTCTCTGGGTTTATTTTTGAGGATAAAAACAATAATGGGATTTTCGATGAACGTTTAAAGAGCCAGCTCCTGGGAGTAAAAATCTCTCTGATGGATGAAAACAACAATGAATTGGTATCTCAAACTACAGATTTAAATGGATATTATTCTTTCGATCTTGAGCTCGGAAAAAAATATAAGCTGAATATCATCGAAGACTCAAACTATAAACTCGGGGTTTTCTCTTCAGAATTATTTGAAGCATTAGAAAATAAAGAATTATTAATCCTAAACTTACCTATGATAAAGAACCTCTCTTAATAATTTATCTTTTATTTGTTTGACGGGATTTTCCTTAATTCTTTCTTATTCTTTTGAGAATTATGTTACCAGAGAAGACGATTACACTCTTTTTTGTCTATTAAGACATATATCTTACTTTTTCAAGCAGTTCAAAATATATTTGAGAAATATGTTGTCGGAGTAAGTGAATACTCTTTTTGTCTATTAAGGCATATATCTTACTTTTTCAAACAGCTCAAAATATATCTGGCATAGATTTCCGTTACCGGAACCCCAGTAATTTTTTCCATCGTTTGAGTAAGAGCGTTTGAATTTACCTCAGCAAGTACTGGACCCTTATTACCGAAAAGTAAATCTACACCGCAATAGTCAAGCTTCAGTAACTTTGCACACTTTTCAGCGATTTTTATATACTCATTATCAGGAGAGTACTCCTCTCCTTTTCCTCCAGTGGCTATTCCACTTCTAAAATCACCTGAGTAATTTTCTCTCTTCATCCATGCGACAGCTTTTCCCCCAATAACTATTATTCTTAAATCTTTTCCTGAGCTTTCTGAAATAAAACTCTGGGCAAGATATCTGCCTCTACATGTTTCAAGCCTAGAAATGAATTCATTGTAGCTCTTGATTAGAAAAACGCCCATACCCAATGAGCTGTTATTTTCTTTTAATACAAATGGTCTTCCACATTGCTTTACTATATTTTCATAGTCATTCAATGTCGCATATGGTTCTCTATAGACTATAGGTAGAGAGCATGTATCCGGTACAGTTACCCCCTTCCCCGAGAGTCGGATATAGGTCAACATCTTATCATCGCAAATTTCAATTGCTTCTGCTCTATTGAAAACTCTTATCCCTGCTTTCTCCAACATCCTTGCAAGCTCTATATCCTTGTCTAAAAAAATACAGAAGTCAGCATCAATCCCTAGTTCAACATTGTTTTTAGATATCTTTGCAATTGTCAGATTGTTTCTCAGTATTTCTATAGAATGTCCCATATTTTCAAATGAGAGTTTTATAGAGTTGGCCTGCTTATCTAAAGATAAATCCGTTTTGTTAAGTATAATTATCCCTTGCATTTATTCTCCAAAAATTTTTCGTTATATAGTAGCAATAGAATCGTTAATGCCAGCAGTTAATTTGACAAATCAGTCGATAATGATATAATAACATAACGTAAATATATATATAAACTATAAATTAACGATAAGGACTAATATGAATATAGTAATAGTTGGGGCTGGTAGCGTAGGTTCGGAATTGGTTGAACAACTTGCTCTTGAGGACCATAATATTGTAATAATTGACACTCAAGGCGAAGTAATAGAAAATTTAATCAATTCATTCGATGTAAAAGGTATTTGTGGAAATGGAGCAAGCCACGAAATAATGTCTGAAGCTGAAGTCCACGACAGCGATTTATTGATTGCCTGCACCCAAAATGATGAATTAAATATTTTGTGTTGTCTTCTCGCAAAAAGTTTCGGGGCCAGCGACACAATAGCCAGGGTGAGAAATCCTGAATATTTCAAATTATTCACAGAGCGTAATATTAATCTGTCCATGATGATAAATGCAGAACTCGAAGCCGCTCTAGAAATTTCAAGAAGTTTACGATATCAACAAGCAATCATGATTGAGCCTTTCGCCAACGGGAAAGTAGAAATTGTTGAAATAAAGGTAGAAGAAAAATCTCTTTTGGATGGCTTGAAGCTAATTGATATTCCCAGCAAGCTTGGAGTTAAGTTCCTTGTAACTGCCGTAGACCGAGGAGATGAAGTTATTATCCCTAGTGGATATTTTGAGCTTCATTCTAATGATAAGATCTATATTCTTGCTTCTAGCAAAGACATATTCCTTTTATTCAAGAAATTGGGAATCGCTCGAGGCGCAAAGAGCATTATGATTATCGGGGGTTCAAGGATTGCTTCCTACTTGGCAGATGAGCTTTCAAAAGTGGATATTAAAGTAAAAATAATTGAGAAAGATAAGTCTCGTTGTGAAGAACTTGATGAGGAACTTCCTAAGGCAGAAATAATATGCGGAGATGGAACAAATCAGGATTTATTGATTGATGAAGGAATGCTAAATTGCGATGCGGTTGTATCTCTGTGTCCAATAGATGAACAAAATATCATAATATCCCTTTTTGCTCTTTCAAAAAATATTGGAAAAATCATAACCAAGATTGACAAACCCACTTACAGTAAACTACTTTCCGCAAGTGGTCTAGATAGCATAGTATCGCTTAGAAAATCAACCTCTGACCAAATAATCCGATATGTCCGAAGTAAACAGAATTCTATGGGAAGCAAGATTAACCGACTTTACAGTATATTACAGGGTAAAGCGGAGGCAATCGAGTTCCAAGTTAATGATTCTTTCAAAGCTTGTTCCATACCTCTTAAAGATCTTAAAACTATTCAGGATATTTTGATCGGAGGTATTGTCAGAAATGATAAGCTTATCATACCTGGAGGGAATGATACTATTGAAAATGGTGACAGTGTAATTATTGTTTCTGCTGTCAGAGCAGAACAACTCGACGATTTAAATGATATTTTGGAATAAGCAATGAATTATAGAATGAGCCTATATCTGCTTGGCCAGATAAGCATAACAATAGCTTGCACACTAGTGATTCCTTTAGCATTATCCCTCGGTTATCAAGAAACTGGGACACCTATATGGTTTTCTATTTCGATAGCAATTCTTCTCTCATTTGGAATCCCATCAGTGGTAAAAAAGCCAAAAGATACCAACATGAAGGCAAAAGGGGGGTTCATAACAGTTGCAATAGCTTGGATATGGCTTTCTGCGGTTACTTGTTTGCCTTTTATTCTTAGTGGAGTTCTCCCCAATTTTTTTGATGCCTTTTTTGAGATTGTTTCTGGTTTCACCACCACTGGAGCAACAGTTTTAACTAACATAGAGATAGTACCAAAGAGCTTGTTGTTCTGGAGAAGCTTCACAAACTGGCTGGGAGGAATGGGAATACTTGTATTCTTGGTTGCTGTAATGCCAAAAACAGATAACTCTTTTGTACAAGTCTATAAGGCAGAAGTTCCTGGAATGAGTTTCGGGAAAATGGTTAGCAAACTAAGATTTACTGCCAGAATCCTCTATGCAATATACATTTTTCTCACCATTCTGCTTTTCATTTTTCTAGTGTCTGGAGGTATGCCTGTTTTTGACTCAATAATTCATACCTTTTCTTCAGCTGGGACAGGAGGGTTTTCTAACAAAAACTTAAGTATTGCAGCCTATAACAATATATATTTTGAGATTGTGATCACTGTGTTTCTTCTTCTTTTTGCCATGAACTTTGAAGTATACTTCCTAGTATTAATAGGACATCTTGGGTTAGCTTTTAAAAAGGAAGAATTAAGGGCACTTTTTGCTATTTATTTTGTTTCGGTCATTTCAATTACGGCTTCACTTTTCTCCCATCACATATATCCAAATTTTGGGGAGACCTTAAGATATTCGTCCTTTCAAGTTGCTTCTTTAATGAGCACCACAGGGTTTACCACCACCGATTACACTACTTGGCCCCTATTCACGCAACTTATACTTTTGATACTCATGGTTATTGGAGGATCTTCTTCAAGTACGGCAGGAGGCATAAAAATATCTAGATTCATAACTTTAGCTAAGACAAGTATTAGAGACATAAGAAAGACAATTTCTCCAAGAACTGTAAAAAATGTTAAGTATGATGGAAAAATCATGACTGACGATTTGACCTCATCCGTTACTAGTTTTTTCGTAATTTATATGGCAGTATTTGTTATTTCTGTTGCTTTGATTTCTGCAACAAATACACTTTCCGGAGGAGAAGGATTTTTAACGTATACCAGTGCAGTTATAGCTTGTTTAAGCAACACTGGACCCGGTCTTTCTTTAGTCGGCCCAGCATATAATTACTCCTTCTTTTCGGGTTTTTCAAAAATCATTTTATCTTTAAATATGCTTCTTGGAAGGTTAGAACTTTATCCCATACTTTTCCTTTTCTATCATAAAGCCTGGAAAAGATATTAGTTCAATAATTCCTCACGGATAGAAACATTACAAAGTTGAAAAGCATTTCGGGTAAAAACTTTCTTTTTGCTAAAAATAATATTCTAACACCTAATTATAGGCAATTTAATTCTGTAAATAAGGAACAAAAGCTTCCCTTCCATGCTTGCAAATTGGGCAGATAATATCGTCGGTAATTGGCCCATTATGTATATACCCACACACTGTACAAATATATTTCTCTTCAGACTCCGAGGGGGCAGCTTTAGGCTTTTCCATTTTTTCCTCTTTCTTATAGCCTTTTAGAGGAACAAAGGCCTCTCTCCCGTGTTTACATATTGGACATATAATATCATCTGAAATTGGGCCTTTATGAATATATCCACAAATTGTACATATATATGCCTCGCCTTCTTCCTCAATCTTTTCTTGAGATGGCCTTGGCTTGATGTATTTCTGATAATATGAATATGTCAAAGGTTCATCCCCTTCCGAGAAAACCACTCTGTCTGTAGGCTGGCAAATGAATTGAGTGTGGGTTCCCATATCAACTTTACTAGACACTTTTAGGTCAAAATAGCCAATCACCCCATCCGTCGGAATCAAGCAGCCATTTTTGGCCCTTATTGCGGCTACCCCTTCATACTTATTCTCTGTTTTTCCACTTCTCATGCCAAAACCCTTAATAATATCAAAAGTTGCCTTCTCTGAAATTATCGCACAACTTGCAATCCCAGTTTTCTCTATCATATCGTGTGTACAATTTAATTTGTTAACTGTTACCGTCAAAACCTCTGGGCTTGAGGTTTGTTGCATTAGAGTATTTATTATGCAACCATTGTCTTTATCATTTTCATGGGCAGCTAAAACATATAATCCATAACTGATCTTAAAAAGTAAATTCATATAGCGTCTCCTACTATTAATTATCTTCCTTATTTTATATCAACCTTCTCAAATTTTCAATACTGTATCCAACCTCGCTCCCGCTCGATAAACAAACAGTATTAATTATTTGATTAATTATCCATTTAACAAATAAACAGTGAAATTAATAATTCCTTCAATAATCGCTTTATATCTGATTAACGAATAAACAGAGAATTTTATAATTCTTTCAATATTCGCTTTAAATCTTATAAATGAATAAACAGTGAAATTTATACTTCTTTCAATATTCGCTCTAAATCTGAAACCGTTTCTGCTATATATTTTGGGCAATACTCAACAAGTTCTTCCTTCGTTCCATATCCAAAAAGCACACCCAAGCTATCAATTCCAACTTCATTAGCCCCAATCAGGTCGTGTTTTCTGTCTCCTATCATAAGATATTTTTTTAGATCCGACTCTCCAGCTATGGAAATAGCTTTTTTTATAACATTACTTTTTCGATGTTGTTTTTCCGACATCTCGGCTCCGCAAACTCCTTCGAAATAATTAAATAATCCGAAATGTTTTAGAATAATGTCTGCGTAAACAACTGGTTTAGAGGTCGCAACAAACATCCTTTTTCCAATTAGCTTCATTTCCTCAAGTAAATCCTTTATTCCAGGATAAATATTATTTTCCAAAACACCCTTTTCCGAGTAATAATCTCTGTACTTATCTCGGGCAATTAAAGCGTTTTCATAAGAAAAGCCACAAATATCCATATATCCATCTATCAGCGGAGGTCCAATAAATCCCCTGAGCTTTTTCATATCATTTTCCTCTATACCAAAATAAGAAAGAGAATATTTAACAGCATTCGATATGCCTTCTTCTGGATCGGTCAGAGTTCCATCTAAATCAAAAAGCAAAATATCATATTTTTTTCTCATCTAAAAAAATTACCCTTCTAGTATAATATTTGAATATTATCATAATTATCATAATTAGAAAACTAATTAGCCCCTTTGATACTCCGATTTACATTTAAGCAAGGTATTTCTCATCTTTGATGATTTCTTCATAAAATCCTTTAGTAACTAATCTCACATATTGACTTTTCCTTTCATTTATTTTACTTATATTCCTTCTTGTTGTATGATTTATACATTCTTTTTAAGGGAGTTTTTTATGAAACAAGATCTTATTGCAATAATAGATATGGGAAGGGATGATAATTCTGCACTTGCAAGAAAAATCCGCGATTACGGGGTGTATTCCGAAGTTTATCCCCACGATTCATCATTAGAATCATTAAAGCTAAATGGGAATTTGAAAGGGATTATTCTTAACGGTACTGAAAAAGATGGAAATGAACTTAATTTATTAAAAGGTTTTTCTTCTATAGCACCCATAACCAACGCTGATAAGATTTATTCTTCATGTAATCTCGAAGATTTCCTTTTTAAAACAGCTGTTTGCAATAAAAATTGGAATATGGAAAACTTCATTGAAGATCAAATTACATTAATAAGAAGAACAGTAGGACAAGGAAAAGTACTACTTGCTCTTTCAGGCGGGGTGGATAGCTCTGTTGTAGCTGCATTACTCATAAAAGCAATCGGAGGAAACAATCTATTTTGTGTCCATGTTAACCATGGCCTGTTAAGAAAAGGGGAGCCTGAACAAGTAATTGAAGTTTTTGGTAAAAACCTTAAACAAAATTTAATCTATGTTGATGCATCCGAAAGATTCCTATCAAAGCTAAAAGATGTTTCCGATCCCGAAAGAAAAAGAAAAATTATTGGAGCAGAATTCATCAGAGTATTTGAAGAAGAGGCACGCAAGCTAAATGGAATAGAGTTTCTTGGACAGGGGACAATTTACCCTGATATCGTAGAAAGTGGAACTAAAGCTGGAAAAGCCGTTAAGGCTCATCACAACGTGGGAGGACTTCCTGAAGATCTCACTTTTAAATTAATAGAACCACTAAAATATCTGTTTAAAGATGAAGTTAGAGCTTGTGGAAAAGCTTTAGGATTACCTGACAATATGGTGTTCCGTCAACCATTCCCAGGGCCTGGACTTGGAGTTCGTTGCTTAGGCGCCATTACAAAAGAGCGGCTAGAGGCGGTTAGAGAGGCAGATGCAATACTTCGCGAAGAGTTTGAAAAGCATAATCTTTCGAGGAAAGTATGGCAGTATTTCACTTTGATTCCCGACATCAAATCCGTTGGAGTAAGAGATAATATGCGTTCTCTTGGGTATCCCGTAATAATCCGTGCAGTAAATACGGTCGATGCTATGACCGCAACTATTGAACACATTGACTGGACAGTGCTAGATATTATTACAAAGAGAATTATTAATGAGATTCCTTCGGTTAATCGTGTATGTTATGATCTTACCCCAAAACCAACAGGAACAATAGAATGGGAATAAACAATAGTACCTCAAGACATAATTACTCCCCGGCCTTTGCTTGGGGAGTAATTTTTAAATTATTAAAAGTTTCAGTTTTTAAAAGAAAAATATAATAATACAAGTATATTCGTGATAAATAAGGCTTTTTTTTATTACCTATTTGAAAAATAAGAATAACAAAAAATCAAACTTATAATTTAATTGTTCTAGTTTGACAAGAGAACATATCAACTAAAAGAACCTCTTCTCTCTCAAGAGCTCCAGCATTTGAAAGAAATTTCACCATTTGACAAACCTGTAATGCTGCAACTGTAGCAGGAATATAACTGATAGTTTCTCTCGTAGGCTCAATTTTCCCCGAATAAAGTTTTGATAATGTCTTATCACCCGGTCTAACTACTGCAATTTGACCAAAATATGCATTTATTGCCCCATGAATAACCGTAATTCCGCTTCGGATTGCTACTTGCTCAAGATATAGTCTTGCGTTCACATTATCTGTAGCATCAATAATGCAATCATATCCTTTGAGCAAGGGGAAATACTTCTCTTGGAAAAAATCTGGTATGGCTTCCGCATCTGAAATTCCAATTTTTCTTGTCTCTTCTGCAGCAACCTCGGCCTTATTCTTTCCTAAAGTTAATTGGTTACAATAAAGTTGTCTGTTTATATTGCTTGAATCAAAAACATCTCCATCGAAAATTAGTATCTTTCCTATGCCTAATCTAGAAATTAGGTTGACAATGTTGCCTCCTAATCCTCCGGCCCCTATCACAACGACTTTTTTGCTATGAAGCTTATCTAATAACTCGCTAAACAAAAGTAATCCTCTCTTTTTAATATTAAGGTTAAATCATCCCCCAGATGCGGGACTCATAATAAGAACGTTGTCCCCATCTTTAAGCCTTGTTCGAAAGCGTCTCAAATCCATTATATTTTTCCCATTAATGAGAATAATCGAGTCCTTAAGTTCTTTGTAAGAATAATATGAGTTATATTCACTCAGATTTTTTAAAAGATTATTAATATCCGAAGCTTCGGTCTCCCAAGAAGACATTTTGTAGTTCAACCTATACAACCCGAAAAACTCAACCTTAATCATGCCTTCTTTTCCGCCTTAGGTTTTTCTTTTTTAGGTTTTGGCGGGATTACCTTTATTTCTTTTTGCTCTTCCAACTGTCTTGAATCAATCAAATCCAAATTAGTAAGGCCATAATATTTTAGAGTTTTCTCCCTAATTATTCCTTGAGAATCCCAGCCTCTTCCCTTGTAATATTTCTGTTTCAAGTAATCGAGAGGAACCTTACTTTGCGGATTTTTTTCATCTTGAAGGGTATCAGTCAATCTTTTAGGGAGTTTATCATCCTTAGTGTCAATCCCAAGGCGAGCATTAATCATTCTTTCCAGATTAAATCCCCTTGCCCCAAGCTTCATCATTTCCCCCATGTTCATTTTTATTCCTGTAGCATACATTGTGCATGCCGGGTGCTGCAACATAGGAGTAATATTAAGTTGTAAAAGCCCAGGCCTTTTATTTATTATGCCCAGTATTGGCCCTAGATAAGGTAAAACCTTATTTACTGTCCTGGTAATAAATGAATTTGGCTTTCTAAAAAGAAATCCTGGGAAAAAAGCATAAGTTGTGAATAAACAATTACCAAAAGCAGAAGCAGCTTCCATAAGGTTCTGGAGCAATATTGCAATTTGTGCCTTACCTTTTGGTGTATATTGATCAATTTGAAGGCCTAGTCCTTCCATTACTACTTCATAGCCAGCGTTTAAGTGACATCCTCCACGGTTTGAAACGGCATATCCAAGTCCCTGTCCGACGGCACTTCTTGGCTCATATGCAGCTAGCTCCATCCCTTTTGCTTGGATACAATAGTCTTCTCCACCAAACTGTTTCATTAGATATCTGCTACCATTTGCCATCGCATCCCCCTCAGGTGTACTCCTGAAGGCAATTTCCTTTATTCTTTCCGAAATATTATCCGTTTTGCCAAATTCTAGCCCATTTTTCCATAGACCATTTTCATTTAGCTCCATCGAAAAGGCAATGGTTCCTGCTGTTGAAATCGCGTCCATTCCCAGTTCATCTAACTCATAGTTCCATTTAATGATTAGTTCTAAATTGTCATTTAGAATATTTGCTCCTAGTAACCCCAAAGCCTCAACTTCAGGGCCCTTAACCTGTTTATCGCCTAACTTTACTACTCTTCCACATTGGATTGGGCAGGAGAAACACCCCTTATTTTTAACTAAATATTTTTCAGCCATCTCTTCGCCAGTAATACTTTTATATCCATCAAATTGACCAGCAGAAAAGTTTCTTGTGGCTAAGATTCTTTTTTGTTGCATTGAAGCAAGTAAAGCAGCTGTCCCCAGTTTGGGAAGTTGTTCGCCTGTCAATGGATGATCTCTTAAGTGTAAAGTCCAGCTCTTTCTAAGCTCATTAAACTTATCGGCGTTATATATAGGTTGATTAATCTTACCATCCGCTACTATCGCTTTAAGATTCTTGCTTCCAAATACAGCTCCTATTCCTCCCCTTCCTGCTGCTCTCTCTTCGCTGACAGCACAAGCATACCTAACCAGATTTTCCCCAGCGGGTCCTATAACCAACTTGCCAGATTTTCCGCCTAAAATTTGCTGGGTCTCACCTGTAAGTTTACCCTTCAGCATCTCTGCATCCTTGAACTGAACACTATTTTCTATTATTTCAATATAAATAAGCTTTTCGCTCTTTCCGGTAATGATGAGCCCATCATATCCTGCCTTTTTTAGCCTAATTCCAAAATTCCCTCCACAATTACTGGAAGTCAATATACCAGTCAACGGGGAAATCGTACTAATATTAAATCTTGAACTTGATGGGGCATTTGTATTGCTGAGTGGACCAGTTGTTATGACTAATATATTGTCTATTCCTAAAGGATCTATAGGGCCAGAAATGAAGTCACTAATAATTCTTGCCGCTAGGATTTTCCCTCCGATAAAGGTCTTCCTATCAGCATCATTCAATGGGTATTCTCGATAGCTCTGGTCGGTTAGATTAAGTAATAAAACTTTCCCTGCATATGCTCCATATTTAGTAGCCATTATTCCTCCTCAAATTAAATTCAAATTAATTTTTGGGGGCTAAAAACCGTTGCCCACCAACTTTTATTATATATTAAAGGGGGTCTTATATCAATATGCGAAGGGAAAACTATTTGCAAAACAATCTTTGAAAAATCATTATTCAAAAAAAACTAGTCTCCGAAGAGGAACTGTTTTACGAATTTAAATCTGTATTTTTCATCTCTTTCAGATTCATTTGTTTCTTAGCACGCGACTCAAGTTCTTTATCAATTTCAGATAAAGGAATATCCATTTGAGCTAACATGACCATAATGTGATAAATAAGGTCTGAAGTTTCCAGAACAATCTCTTCTTTTTTAGCGTTTTTTGCGGCAATAATCATTTCAGAGCACTCTTCCCCGCACTTTTTCAATATTTTATCTATTCCTTTTTCAAATAGATAACAGGTGTATGAGCCTTCGCTTTTTACATTTTTTCGTTCGTTTATTATTTTTTCAAGTTTTTCTAAAGAATCCATATTTACCTCTTTTACAATATTTTATTAAAAAAACAGGATTTATTCCCAGTATGGCAAGCAGGTCCTGTCTGAATGACCTTAATCAATAAAGTGTCATTATCGCAGTCAGCAAAAATACTTACCACTTTTTGGATATTTCCAGAAGTCTCTCCCTTGTTCCAAAGTGCTTTTCTGCTTCTGCTGAAGAACCAGGTATACCCTGTATCAAGTGTTTTTTTAAGACTTTCTTTGTTCATATATGCCAACATTAGCACCTCATTTGTCCCGTGTTCCTGAATAATTGTTGGAATCAATTCTGATTTTTCAAATAAAAAATTATAATCCATATATCACCTTCCCTCCGCGATCATAATAGCTTCTTTTAAAGAAAGGGTTCCCGCATATATGCTCTTACCACAGATAGCTCCAAAAATACCCTCTTGTTTCAATAATTTAATATCTTCTATGTCCTTAACTCCACCACTGGCAATGATTTCACATGAAGCAATGTCTTTAATTCTTTTTATCCCTTCTATATTTACTCCTTGAAGAGTACCATCCTTTGAAATATCAGTGTAAGCAATGTACTTTACTCCCATTAACATCATATCTTCAATGAAGTCGATATAGTGTAATCCACTGTCAACATTCCAACCGGAAGTCTTTACCCTATTGTCCCTGACGTCTACTCCAACAATAACGTTATCTGGATAGTTCTTAAGAAGTTCCGCAAGAAATACTTTATCTTCCACTGCCGCAGTTCCAATTACAAGTTTATCAACGCCTGCTTTTAGGCAAGTGTCAACACGATTCATGCTTCTTATTCCCCCTCCTGTATCGATTTTTACAGGAAATTCACAAAGCCTTTTAATTATTTCGAAATTAACAGCTTGGTTCCCCCTGGCAGCATTCAAATCTACAACGTGAATATGTTTTGCCCCTTCATTCATAAATCTTATAGCAGTTTCAAACGGATCTTTTGCGACTTCCTCGGACAAAGAATAATCTCCCTGGTACAACCTCACACATTTTCCATCGAGTAAATCGATTGCAGGATATATTATCATTTAATCCTCCTATATAACAAAAACCTATCTCAATGTCTGAAACGAAATATACTATATCATGCCTTTGGATGAAGGAATTCCGGAACTAGAAATCTTTACAGCCTCTTTCAAACATCTGGCACAAGCCTTGAATAACGCCTCAATTTTATGATGATCGTTATTCCCATTCAAACTCTTTATATGTAATGTTATTTCTGCATTGTTGGCAAGAGCACGGAAAAACTCTGGAGTAGCATCTGTTTCGTAGTCCCCGCAGTTCTTATACAAAAAATCACCTTTAAAATCACAGAAACCCCTACCGGAAATATCTATGGCACAAAAAGCCAAGGATTCATCCATTGGTATAAAGCAATCTGAAAACCTGTTAATTCCTTTTCTATCTCCAAGGGCAACTTTTATTGCCTTACCCAATACAATTCCAATATCTTCAACGGTGTGGTGACAATCAACGCTTAAATCTCCTTTTACTTCCAAGAAAATATCAATCCCTGAGTGGGTTGCAAAAGAGTTGACCATGTGATCGAAAAAACCTATTCCCGTTTGGCTTTTCACCCTTCCAGTTCCATCCAAATTAACTATGATGGAAATATCTGTTTCACCTGTTTTTCGCTCAATTCTTGCTTCTCTCATTTCTCACCTCTATTTTTGAAAATATTATCTAAAGAAGAAAACAAAGCAGATTGTTCCTCCTCATTTCCTGCAGAAATCCTTAAAGTATTATTATTGAAATATCTTATTGCTATTCCATCGCTTAACAACTTATCATATATCTCTTTTGCTCTTATAGTTGATACGTAAATAAAATTGCCTCCTGAAGGAAATACTTTTATTTCATCAGTATATCGCTGTAACCCAGCATAAAGATTGTCCCTCATTCTAATAATTTTTTCTATTCTTTGTTTGTTTTCTTCTGAATGAGAAAGAAGTATAGAACCAAATTTTTGGGTTACTGAATTAATATTATAAGGAGCCTTAACTTTCTTCATTGTGGAAATTAACTCTCGATTTGATACTGCAAATCCTAATCTGATAGATGCTGCGGCAAAAGCCTTGCTCATAGTTCTTAAAACAATTACATTGGAAAAATCCTTAGCAATATTTAAAATTGATTGGTCAGAAAAATCCATGTACGCCTCATCGACAACGAACAAAATATTCGGACACTTTTGAAGTAATTTGATTATATTATCTCTTGAAATAACCTGACCAGTTGGGTTGCATGGATTAGAAAATATTACAATCTTTGGCTTTGATTCTTCAATTGCCTGAATTAGTGCATATACATCAATCGGTTCATCATAAGGATTGTTAACTGAAATTACTTCTGCCCTTCGTAAATCAGAATAAAAACGATACATGGAAAAGTCTGGAGCTAACGTCAACACTTTATCTCCGTCCTTCAAAAAAACTTGTATGATAAGATTTATTAACTCATCTGAACCGTTCCCAGCTATAACTGAATCAACATCGATGTCTTTGGATCTTGCAAATCTGTAACACACTTCTTTTGAATATGGGTCAGGGTATCTGTTAAAGTCTATATCTTTCAAGGAAGATTCAAACTCTTTCAGAATATTATCGGGTATAGAAAAAAAAGACTCATTCGCATCTAGTCTGACTTTAAACTCCCCTTCTATTGGTTTATAGGGAATCATATCCAATAACCTTTTTTCTATTTCATACTTCACGAAACAACCTCATTGCTAATGTTTTTGTAATACTATTTTAACTGATTTCTTCTATTCAAGTCTAACTCTAATTGAATTAGCGTGGCCGGTTAGACCTTCCCTCTCGGCAAATATTATAACACTCTTGGAGTCCTCAATAAATTTTGATTTAGAGTAAGAAATATACTGCATTTTTTTTGTAAAGCTTTCTACTGATAGGGGAGAAAAAAATCTTGCTGAACCACCTGTAGGAAGAACGTGATTACTTCCCGCAATATAATCCCCTATTGGCTCAGGGGTATATTCTCCAAGGAAGACTGATCCTGCATTATAAATTCTTTCCAATATAACTTCTGGCTTCTCAACCATAATTTCAAGATGCTCTGGGGAAATGTAATTTGCAATTTCTATACTCTCTTCAATGTCTTTGGTGATAATAATCACTCCATATTCCTCTAAAGCCTTGCTTGTTATCTCTGCTCTTTCAAGGCGAGATAGTTGATTTTTTAGTTCTTCTAATGTTCTCTTCGCAACTGCCTCTGAATCTGTTACCAAAATGGCTGAAGCAAGTTTATCGTGTTCTGCCTGAGAAATTAAATCAGCGGCAATGAACCTTTCCCTTCCTTTGTTGTCAGCAATTATCGTAATCTCAGAAGGTCCAGCAATCATATCTATATCACAAGTTCCATAAACCAATTTTTTGGCAGTAGCTACATATATATTCCCAGGCCCAACAATTTTATCAACCTTTCTTATGGTTTCAGTTCCATATGCTAAAGCCGCTATCCCGTGGGCCCCTCCAACCGTATAAAGAGAATTGACTCCAGCGATATATGCTGCGGCAAGTATATCCAAATTTACTCCATTTTTTGATGGAGGAGTAATTATAACTATCTCCTCTACTCCCGCAATTTTCGCGGGGATTGCATTCATTAAAACAGATGAAGGATATGAAGCAGTACCTCCGGGTACATATAACCCCACTCTTTTCAGGGGACGAATAATTTGCCCCAATTCACTTCCCTCGTCAGTTATTTTTATCCCTTTTTGTATCTGCTCGTTGTGAAAAGCGCTTATCCTTTCTGTTGCTTTTATCAGAACATCTTTAAACTCCTCATCCAGAGAAGTAAAGGCTTCTTTAAAATCCTTACCAGTATACTCTTTTATTTCCTCAGTTCCATCAAACTTAAGTGCGTACCCTTTTAGCGCTTTATCCTTATTCTTTCGCACATTTTCAAGTATTTCCCTAACAACGTTCTCAACATTCTTATTGTTGGTTAAAACCTTTTCTCTTTGCATATCGAGAAAATCAAAGATACTCTCTTTAGAGGTATTAATTATCTTCATTTCGTTTTCCTTTTACTTTATTCTCTATTTTTCCGTATTTACATACTAATTGCTGGCACTAACCAGTGTTACATTCCCATGATACTATACAATACACTATATATTCACTGATATCTTCCTGCAAAAACTAAGTATTTCTTCCTTTTTAGTTTTTAAACTTACTGGGTTTGATATCAGACGAGCTGAAATCTCGGCCACAGTTTCTATTACTTCAAGCCCATTTTCTCTTAGAGTCGAACCTGTTTCGACAATATCCACAATACCATCAGCAAGATTTAAAATTGGAGCAAGCTCAACTGACCCTTCGATTTTGACAATTTCAATCGGATAATCCTTAGTTTCAAAATACTCCTTAGTCACTTCTGGATATTTTGTGGCAACAGTTTTTAAACTATACCCTGAATAAAACTTTTTTCCCTTCAATACCGCAAGAGCAAATCTACACTTTCCGAAAGGAAGAGCGGCTATCTCGTTAACAGGTCTTTTCATTTCCATAAGAGTATCCTTTCCGACCACTCCTATATCAGACACTCCTCTTTCGACATATGTTACGACATCGCAGGCCTTTGCAAAAATAAAGCGATACACACCATCCACTTCAACCACTAACTTTCTCCCTTTGTCCACTAAGCAACCACATGCTATTCCAGCTTTCTCTAAGAGTTCAACTGTTTTTTCCTCTAATCTTCCCTTTGTAAGTGCAATATTTAGCATTTTTTTCTCCATTAATTCTTTTTGTTCAAGATATAAATTACATTATATATAATAATATTCGTCTATATCCGTTATTAACTATATGTCATTCTCCTTAATTTTCCCATCCTTATCTATTGTTATGACTATTTTTGCTTTTATCGCATTAGCCCATTTTATTGTATCCTCTTCCGAATCGCATAATGAGACAACACATCTATATCCTCTTTCCTTTAATTCAACGAATATTGGATCTTCATAATTAACTTGAGCACTAGAAGAGGAAAAAACCACTGCCTTTTTTCTATCTAAGTCGTCTATTTCCATTTTCGATAAAATTTCCAGAGCTTCGTTGAAATTAATTGCAAATCCGATTGCAGGGATATTCAAGCCATAGTCACCATATAGAGAATCATATCTGCCCCCAGACATTACTTCTGTACCTACTCCATCCACAAAACATCTAAAAACCATACCTGTATAATATTGATAATCATTTAGTATTGATAAATCAAACAAAATATTATCCTGAAGTCCCTCGTTCATCAAACCCTGGTAAAGTTTTTCCAGCTCCAGTACTGCGGAAAAAGCTTGATTGTCTTTTAATATATTTTTTGCCTGAGACAATATCTCTTTCCCGCCAAAGAGACGTGCTATTTCTTTTAGAATTTTACCTTTTTCTCCTAATTTTGAAGCAATTAAGTCAACCTCCGGGAAGTTTTTCTTAGAGATGGCACTTTTTGCAGCCTCTTTGAACTGTCCAAACGAGTCTAGAACTGAACCAATTATTCCCATATGTCCTATCTCGATAAAAAAATCGTCCCCGAATAATTCCTTCATGCTTTTTATCCCAAGAATCAGAATTTCTAAGTCAGATTTATAGCCAGTTCCTCCGATAAGTTCAATACCCATCTGAATGATTTCATCTGATTTCCGATTAAAACTCAAATTTCTCTTAAATACCGGTTGAGAATAATATAATTTAATAGGAAGCACAAAATCTTTTAGTCTTGATGCAAAGAGTCTTGCGATTGGTTTTGTAGAGTCTGGTCTCATTGTTATGAGTCTTCCGCTACCGTCAGTAAGTGTATAAAGCTCGTTCTGAGAAACTCTACCTACCCCTTCTGAAAATACATCATAAAACTCAAGACTGGTTGTCATTACTTCATCGTATCCATAATTTTCAAATAAGTTTCTAACCCGGTTTTCGGCATTTTTTCTAATTTTGCACTCTTTAAAAAGATAGTCCATTGTGCCTTCGGGAGTAATTTTATCATATCTTCTCATCTTCTCTCCTTTATCGCATTAGCGTGCTAAAGTGCTTTGATATTAACATGTATAATCGATTGTGTCAATAAAAAATCAAGGATTTAGGCCCTTGACTTTTTTCTTAACCAAATATATTGAAATTATATCAGTAAACTCCTGTCAATTCTTTCTGTTTTTAAACTTCTTTACTACTTCTTTTTCTTCCAAAGATTGAACTTATATCAACAAACTACTGTCAATTCTTTCTGTTTTTAAAACTTCTTTACCACTTCTTTTTCTTCCCAAGATTGAGCTTATATCAACAAACTCCTGTCAATTCTTTCTGTTTTTTTAAACTGCTGTACTACTTCTCTTTCTTCCGAAGAAAGAAAACTGAGAGCTTTAGAAACAATTCTTTGATTAATTTCTGGATAGAAGTAGAAAGCTTCTGCAATAGATCCAGTAATGGCTGCTAATGTGTCGCTGTCACCCCCCAATGATATGGCAGTTTGTATTGCATCTATAAAGCTTTTAGACTCTAAAAAAGCCCTGATAGCCTGAGGCACTGTACCTTGACAAGTTACATCATAAGTATAACTCTTCCTGATATCATCTATTCTAAAACTCATTGGATAGTAGTTATAGTGAACGTACTTTAGAATATACTCTTTACTTTTTCCTTGTCGACAAAGCAAAATACAGGCGGCTACTGCCTCTGCCCCTTTTATTCCCTCGGGATGGTTATGGGTTACCTCAGTTACTTTCCTAGATAATTCTTTTAGTTGGTCCATATTCGAAGCAAACCATCCTACTGGACTAATTCTCATTGCAGCACCATTCCCATAACTTTCGTAAGGCTCCGGATTTTCACTCTCAAGCCATTGTTTGAATGCTTGCCCGTAATCGCCGTTTGGGTTTTTACATCCAAAATACCTCATCCAATATACAGTTTTTTCTGATAGATCACTATAATCTTCCTTTGAATCCAGTAGAGCCTTGGCTACTGCAACAGTCATTATACTATCATCAGTTGCGTAACTACCCTCTTTGAACCAAACAAAATCCTTTTCTTTGATATTGTTATATTCATATAAAGAACCTACTACATCCCCAATAATTGCTCCAATCATATATTCCTCCAATATACTTTTGTTAATTATACATCTTTTTATAAGCTCTTTAAAGGATAAAAGAAACTGTTAACAAATAGTATAATGCTACGCTATCGAAACCGTTAAAGAATTTAGTGTAATTGAGTTAGGAGTATTTAAGGTTACCCCAGACATTACTAAATAAACATATCCATCGTTTGCTAAAGAAAATGAAGAAAGGTTTAATGTTACATTTGCGGTTCTGTTAGTTCTAAAAGTAATATTGCTAGATGTTCTAATTAACGTCCCCGAAGAGTTATATAGAGAAAATCTTGCAGTACTATTTTTATTCTTTACTGTACTTCTATAGTTTATGGTAATTGAGAGAGAATTAACAGTGTTCCCAGTCAAGTTGTATACGTTAACACGATTAGTTCCTGCTAAGTATGCTTGTAGAGATACTGCTATCAACTGTGACTCCGAATTTTCTTCAGGGACAAATACATACGAATATCCTGCAGGGGGAGTTACCACTTTAAAATTGTATTGTTCCTCATAAGCATATTTTGCCCCAGTATAAGGTACAGTCAGTAAAAAAGTCATAAGTAAAACAATCGTGAGGATAATTAAGTTTTTCTTCAAAGTCATTTTCATTCTTCCACCTGCTTTTGAGTGGTAATAAAATCTAGATCCAGTGATTTTACAGGTCCCACTGGAGTACTTCCATAAAGAACAAACCTAACATACTTATACTCATCAACGGCCAGATCAAAAGAAAAAGGTAAGGAAGAAATCAAAGTCCCAGTACCTGAAGAGGAAGATCCCAGATCATATATCGAATAGTTTGGAAGAGAATATCCAGAAACGGACAATACAGTCATGGCAACATTAACCGCTACCTCAGAATTCTCATTAGTAATTTTAAAAATATATTCTTGTGTTTGCGAATTTTGCAAAACAACAACACCATTATTTGATGCCTCAACTTGCGAGTCAATACATTCAACATTTACCGAATATCTGGCAACGCGTGCTGAATCACTTGCGTTAGTCGAATAGGTATATTTTCCAAGTGTTACCCCTACCGACACGACAAGGAGAAGTAATGCCGAATAAAGCATATACCTCAGAACCTTTTTTAATACTTTTGTCGAGAGCGGTTTTTTCATTTGATTTTTTCTCAGTTTTTTTATTTTGTATGTTAGTTGCGAAAATTTCTTATTTGGTTATACGCTTACTTGATTTTACCTTCTTTTTTGTTTCTTGCTTTTATGGATTTCTTAATCCAAGCTACGATACTGTCTGAAAACAATAATGCCAGTAAGATTATGAGAGCAACAGCTATCCCAACTGGAGTTTGAAACCATCCGAGAACTTTTCCAATACCCTCTATTTTCCCTACAACTTTTCCAATAACATTTTCCGAGGCCACCGGATCATCTGGAGTATTGTTAGCATCTCCTTGAGCAATATAGTTTTCTTCTGATATATCTACAATTCGATGAGTAACAAAAGAGTTCCCATGTTTATAAGTGATTATTTCCCCAACCTTATAGCCCTGTTCTTGAGACTTAATTATCACCAGATCATCAACGGAGATCTCTGGTTCCATGCTACCTGATGTAACAATTGCACTTGCATAACCAAATATTTTTGGCATCGGGTTTTTGAAGAAAAACTTTGATATAGCGTTATACACGCCTAGAATAAAAAGCATTATTACAAAGATTGAGACTAAGGATATAAAAATCTTAGCAACAATTTTTAATATTTTCTTTTTTTTTAATGTTCTATCCAAGATGTTTTTCTCCTAAATATCAGTATACAACTATATTATTATCCCTATACAATATTCCTTTTTCACCAAATAATTTGTCTTTTGGGGCCCTTAGCTCCGCAAAATCCCATGTCACGTCTGGCGCGCCATGGGATTTGCTTTGTCACAATATTAAGCTACGCTATTAGGCGGCAACCTGATCAGCCTTAACTGACAGTGTTACTGTTACCTCGGCAGTTCCATCACTTCCCAGCGCTGTATCAAATTCATCCGAAGCAGCACCATTTGAAAATACCCATCTCCAGTATACGCTTACAGCTGAAGTTGATGCTCCGGGAGCAAGTGTTTGGTTTAAAACTGATGCTAGAGCTGAATCAAGAGCTACATCTCCGGCGTCATAGAAGTTTGTGTTGTCAACGCTATACTGTATTGGAACGCCTGCAACATTTGTTTCAGATAGTGTAAGAGAAGAAACTGCAACTGATACCTCGGAGGCATTTGCAAATACTAACTCTATACTTCCACTAGTTCCGGGGGCAATAACCTTCTCAGTTGAACTGACGGCAGAGCCATAAGCAAAATCGAACAAATCGACGGATCCTTCATTGAAGCCAGTTGTGGTTACTTCGAATTTGGCAACCCTTGCTGTATCGCTTCCGTTAAATGAAGTTGTAAACTTTGCAAGAGTATTGCTTACAAGCACTCCAGTTAGCATCGCCACAATCAATAAAACTACTGCCATTTTCAAAACTTTGTTTCCATTAAATCTAATTTTCTTTTCCATTTTTTTCTCCTTTTAAAGTCGTAACTTTTTTTTATTTTTCATTATTTTTACAATATCAGTTTTCCCTTAACTCTCATGTAACAATATCACCAATAATCAGCGGTATTGTGCTTAAGTCACACTATTTATCCGGTTTCTCGGTGACTTCGTCACTTAGGCTGTCTTCTGATACTTTTTTACCCTCATCATCTGCCAAAATTATATGGATGGTATCTTCATTTCCAGCTTCGATTAATCTCATGGGTTGTGTATTTTTGCTTGATTCTAGGAGCTTATTCTTTGCGATCTTTCTCCTGAGTAGGTCATATACAATTATCAGAAGTACAGGTATACCTAGGAAAAGAACCAGACCTATTGGCGTCTGCAGAGCAAGGGATATATACCCCAGATTTTTTATTTTTGAAGAATAGAGTCCTATTATTGAAGAGTCCCTCACTTTTGCGGGCTCCCCGTTTATTTCCATGTCGACGTTATTGTTCGCATCTCCCTTTGTAATATAATATTTGCCTTGAGAGTCTTCACTTATTTCAACAACTCTATGGGTAATTACTACATTATCCTCCGTTAGAAAGGCAATTATCTCATTAACCTCAATAATGTTACCTTCTTTAATAGCCTGTATAATAATTAAGTCCCCACTTTTTATCGCTCCAACCTCTCCAGTGTCCATACTATCTGACATTACTGACAAAGGTATTAATCCAATTACCGAGGGGGGCGTTTCCGGGTTTATCGCTCCTTTTATTATTAGGCTAAGGTTGGCCAAAATGAGTAACACTAGTAAAGCACAAATAATAATCGCTATTACCTTAAAACACACAATTAGTGTCTTCTTGGTCTTATCATTTATCCTTATTTTTAAAGGGAACATTACTCTTTTTTCTCCTATATGACTAACGCCATTTTATTATAAATCTTCCATTTGAGCCATTAAATTGCATAAATATTATAAATAAACATAAAATATTTTACTATTATTTTATTGCATGTGAATTGATTTTTCACACTTCCGTTTGGACTAAGTTCGATATCTCTGATATCATCCTTTTCAGCCCCCGAAATCTCTTCACAAAAGTTTCAGAATTCTTTTTTTAAACGGATGTTTATTACAGTCTGTTTTATTAGATTTTTCGTGGGATGGAAAACCTTATGCCAAAAAAAATCTATTCTGATTGGGCCTATCTGATTGCCATTTTCCATATTGATTCAATCATGCGCATTTGTTAAAATTGAATAATAGTTAGAGGGGTATTATTATGTTTTCTGATTTCAGTTTCGGATGTAATTATTGGGCGTCTTACTCAGGAACCAACATGTGGAGAGATTTCCAAATAGATGAGATTGATAAGGATCTTATCTCTCTTGAAAAAATTGGTGCCAAAATTTTGCGAGTATTTCCGCTTTGGAGTGATTTCCAACCAATTTCTCCTATCTTCACACAAGAGGGAAAACTTCTACAAGTAGTAGACAATCACAATAACCCCGTTTTAGACAATGGGATTGATCCTGTAATGACTCAAAGATTAGCTTCTTTTTTAGACCTTGCTGAATCACATGGATTCAAAGTAATCATTTCATTATTGACTGGTTGGATGAGCGGTAGATTGTTTGTTCCTACTCTTTTTTTTAATCGGAACGTATTAACCGACCCTTTATGCCTAATTTGGGAAAAGAAATACGTGCAGGGTATAGTAAACGAGTTCAAGAGAAATAAGACCATAATCGCATGGGATTTGGGTAATGAATGCAATTGCATGGCAGAGGTTTCTAATCGCGAACAAGCCAGGCTCTGGACTTCTTTTATAGCCGATTCAATAAAAATTTTAGATAACAGACCTATAATTTCTGGAATGCATAGCCTGGATGCCTCTACTGAAGGAATATGGGTAATAGAAGATCAAGCAAACTATTGCGACGTGCTAACCACACATCCATACGACTACTGGGTCCCCTACTGTTTATCGGATTCAATTAATTCCACTCGCTCTGTCCTGCATTCAGTTGGGGAATCCTGTCTATACTCATCAATAGGAGAAAAACCTTGCATCGTTGAAGAAATCGGAACTATGGGTCCCATGATAGCAGATGAAATATTCTCAGAAAACTATCTTAAAACAACACTTTTCTCTTGTTTTTTTAATGGTATAAAAACATATTTGTGGTGGTGCGCATTTGATCAAGATAATCTCACTTTCCCTCCTTATTCATACATGGGTTGCGAAAGAGAACTTGGATTAATGACTTCAGACAGAAAACTAAAGAATTTTGCAAAAAAGCTTCCCGATTATCTGAAGAGCATTGCGGAAATTAGTTTTCTTCCCTCAAAAGAATCCCCTTCAGTCGAATGTCTTCTTACCGATGGAATTGAGTCCTGGCCAGTATCCTTTGGCTCATATATTCTCGCCCGCCAATCGGGTTTAGATATCTCTTTTCGTTTGTCAAATCAATTATTTAAAAATAGAGCGAAAGCTTATATTCTGCCCTCAATAAAGGGAAACCGGGTTATCGCTAAAAAGAGTTATTCTATCTTGATGGATTATGTGAAGCTGGGCTCTTCTCTGTTGATAACATTGGATGATGGATTTCTTTCTCCTTTTGAAAGTTTTACAGGGGTAAAAGTAAGCTCTTTTAAAAAAGCTCCGGCTAAAAAAACAATCCAGATGAAAGGTTTTCTGCATACTATTGAGATGGGTAGTGAATATGAATTAATCCCAACAACAGCGGAAATACTCGCCGAAAATGAGAGCGGACATCCTGTTTTCTTCCGAAATAAATATGGGAAAGGGTGGGTATATACTTATGCTTATCCAATTGAAAAATACGTTGGGTCAACACCCGCAATCGCTTCGGATGAAATGAGTTCGCATTTTTCCGTTTATAAAGAGTTTTCTAACATTCTTGATAAAGCGTTCTTAAACAAAAATGAAAAGAATATCATTGTATCCGAACATATTGTCTCGGATACAGAAGTAATAGTCTGTTTAATTAACTGCTCAAAATTAAATAAAGAAATTAAACTGGATTTAAACAACGGGTTTGTATTTAAGGAAGCAATAATTGGAAGCGTAAAAAATAACATGCTCTTTATTAATACAATGGATATAGCTGTACTAAGGGTAATCAAAATTTAATTCTAACCCTCGCTTCCCGATCAATTTATCATTATATTTCTAGTTTTTCGTCTAAAAAATAAGCTTATTGGACCCTCTTCGAGGGAAATAGTATACTGGTTTTTCAAGATTATCTTAAGGTTTTTAGATAAGTCTTTCTTTCTTCACTTATTCTGAAGCTATCCACTGCCTTTTGTATAGTCTTTTTTTGCACAGATTTCGGTAACTTTCTTGATTCAATATATGGCAGTGTTTCCTCATATTTGTGGACTAAGGCATAGCTCAAAAACCAAGCGAGCCCCATATCAACATAATACTCCCCTGTATCGGCTTCCAACGCAATCTTAATAATTTCCGGGGAAAAATTATCCTCCAAGAAAAACCTCATCAACATATTCAAGGCAAATCTTGAAACCCACGTACTTGCCCTAATCCACTCTTTTACTTTTTCAAGTAATTTTTCGGGATTCTTTGCAAAAACCTCCGGGGATAAGGTATCACAAACTGCCCAATTGTCAATATATGGGAAAAATCTTTCACATCCCTCTACCGCCCTATCAAAATTATCTTTTTCCTGAGACAAAAAAGCAGCATGGAGAATATTCTCCTCGTAGTATTTATGGGGCAGATCATTCAAAAAATCCTTTGCATAGTCAGAATGAATATACTGCTTTACAATACTTCTTATTCCATTAGCCCTTATCCCAATAAAATTGTCAATATTTACTGTGGGCACGAGTTTCGAAATGAACAATTTATATTTATCATCCTTTAATTCAAGCAATTTATTAAGGATTTCATTCATTGTTTTCCTCCTGAGCAAAAAAATATCTTTCATCCACTAAGTGTCAATGGAATTATACTATGATTATTAACTTGTAAATACAAGAAATATCCTTTATCAACATGGAATAATTCTAAGATTATTAACTTGTAAAAATTTTATCTTGATTATACCACAAGCTTTTTCCAAAAAATAAACATGTTAGATATTTTGCTTCTTGAATACAATATACTATTTGTAGTAGTATATAAAAATAGGTTATAAGGAGGCACTAATGAAAATTAATAATGAACTTAAACAACAGGCAGTTGACTACTCAATGGATTCGATTAAACAAATCTGCGAAACCATAGGTCCAAGGGAGTCGGGGATGCCCGCCGAACTAAAATGTCAAGAATGGATAAAAAAGGAACTCGAAGACAAAAAATGGGTTGATTCTGCAGAAATAGAGCCCTTTAAAATGGCGAGATACGGGCTTCTTTCTTTTGGCCCAGTAATAGGCACACTAATGATGATTGCGGCAATTTTTCAAGTAATTGCATACTTTATCCCATCAAGTGGATTAGTTCTTGCTGCTAACATAATAACGATATCTTTTTCTATTTTGTCTTTTATAATCGGAGTTCTGCAATTTCTTTTTTACAAACAGTTTTTAGATGTTTTTCTTCCGAAACTTGAGTCACATAACCTTTATGGAAAAATAAAACCCGAAGGAGAAATGAAAAGACGAGTTGTCATCGGAGGACACTGCGATTCTGCTTATGAATTTACTATCATGAAAATTCACCAGAATGTAATGGTTGCCTCAATAGCAATTAATATCATTTTTGTCCTTGTTGGAATTGTTATGGCCGCTATTAGTCTAGGAAGTCTTGCTAAAGAGATTCCACTATGGAGTATGATAATTTTCGCAGTTTCTGCAGTATTATATATCACTTTCTTTCTTCTTTTCGATTTCACAACTGTTGTACCTGGTGCAAATGACAACCTTACAGGTACTTTTGTTGCAGTATCTGTTGCGAAGTGTCTAAAAGAAAGTGGAGTTAAACTACAGAACACTCAAGTAGAAATTCTTCTAACCGGGTCTGAGGAGGCTGGCCTTCGCGGAGCAAACGCTTGGTCGAAAAAATACAAGCCCGTATTTGATGCTGAAGGAGTGGAAACTGTATTTATTGCTTTTGACAGTATGAGAGACTTTGACTGGATGACAATTTATCATAAAGATATGAGTGGTATAGTAACTAACTCCCCAAGAGCGGTAAAATTACTTGATAAAGCCGGGGAGCGATTGGGGTTAAAATTACCGCATGGCGTAGTCCCTGCAGGTGCTTCCGATGCAGCAGCTGTCTCTAAAAACGGTCTTCATGCTGTATGTGTCGCAGCTCAAAACCCACACGGAGCCCCCTATTACCATAATACTAGAGATACTGCCGACAATATGGATCCGAAAACCTTCGCCCTCGGGCTTGATATAGCTTTATCAGCTATTGAAGTCTTTGATGAGGAAGGACTTCCTGAAGTATAATCTGAACCAATAAATAGCACGAAAGGTATCCAAAAACTGGATACCTTTTTTATTGCTTTAATATTCTTAGCAAGAATCTATGGTATATTTACAGGGTTTTTATTTGTTCCGTAGTTGAATTCAACCACCATTTTAGATGCCTCTACACGATCTCCGAACCAAGACACTACGTTTTCGTTATTCCAGATTTGGTTTATTGACCTTTGATATGAATGAATTATTTCAGAATTGTATTCAACCTGAAGCACTTTGTCTCTTTTTGCTGTTACACAGATATTGTTAATCAATATACCGTTGATGAGTTGCCAATCAACAGAAAAATCCTCTTCCAATCCTTCCGCATTTTCACTTAAAGAAAATGGCACATAATCGTTATTATTCCCTATTATGTCAATAGTTTTGTATAGACTTATTTTTTGAGCAAATAATGTCCTGTTTTGGGTGGAAAAAACCGAGTCTAAAAACGACGATAGATCCGAATATTTTTTCATTATACTAAGTATTAGATTTGGATTAATGTGCACATCAAATAACTGCAATACTCTCTTATCATAACTGCTTGGGTCGAAGTCATCGCTGGCCCCGGAGAATTCAATTATTCCGTCAACCTTTACAGTAAATATTCCATCAGTTTTGCTGTATTCGGCTATGCTTTCCTGAATGAATATCGGGTTTTTATTCTTCTCATCCTCAAACATCGGCATATTGCTTTCATCTTTCTGAACATCCGTAAAAGAAATCTTCACATACTCGCTTCCCGAAATCTTTGCGTAATAATAAGTGATTTTAGGTTTATACCATTTTTTATCTTCAGGATTATCCTTGTAATTGGGCATTTCTTTGTTTGTATAATCGAAATTAGCCAGGGTTTCGTTGTAGATATCCACGGTATACTCGTATTCCTCTGATGCGGTAAGCAAATCTAAGGCTTCATTATACTTTATTGATGTCTTATTGGCCTCTTCGTGTATATTGCTTATTAGCTCTGCCTCAGATAAATTTGCATTACATGCGGAAAGAAGAAGGGAACCAATTAATAGAAGTAAAGTTAAGACAAATGATATTGATCTTCTCATAAGTCACTACTCTCACTATCAACACAAATTTCTTGTGAGGAACCAAAAACCTCAGGACTATTCTCCTCTAGTTTTTCTAGCAGATTTTCTGAATCACTTTCTCTTTTTGTTTGGAGTCTTTTCTGTATATCAAGCATTCTATTGCCAGAAAGTTTATAAAAGAACATCGGAATGATAGAAGCAAGATTTAGAACAGCAGGAATAATCGTAAAGAGCATAAAAATCCCACTCTGAGTAAACTCCAATTGCCAAGGAGAATGGTCATTTATAGTCGTCAGAGGAGTAGAAAACATAAAGTAAGTCAAAAAAGAAGCCAGGACAAAATCCTTTAACGCGCTCGAAACTTTTCCCCTTAACGAAATTATAGAGAAGGTAACTCCCTCTTGTCTTCTTCCAGTTTTGTCTTCCCAATAATCTAGGGTATCCATAGCCATCAGGTGAGGAACTACATTAAGTATGCCTACTGGAAGCATTGCAAGAAACATCAATGCAGATGTAACTATCCAAGGAACCTTATACCCCACAATAAAGACCAAAAGCAGTGCTAATGAGTGGAAAATAGTTGAGAAAATAAATAACTGTTTTGCATCCATTTTCTTTTTAAGTTTAGGTGCAAAAAGCATTCCTAACATTGCTGCGACAGCTCCTGGAAGAGCAAAAGCAATATTCAGGGAGCCGTTTCCATAAATATATGAAACTACATATATGATAGAAGCCGATACTAGATTTCTAAAAAAAGTAAGTAGATTGGAGATAATCATTATCCCAAACTGTTTGTTTTGGAAGAGATATTTAAACCCATCAAGTAATTTTGTGGTATCAAGTGTGGGTTTAATCCTTTCTTTAATAGAAAAAGCTCCCATTAACATGAATACTGGAGCTATCAGCCCGATAATTATACCCATGGTCATATAGCTATATTTCATATTCATGAATATTGCAAACAATGAATATAGAACTAGAGCGGACTGCTCACCTATCGACCCTACCACTCTACTTATAGAAATAAGTTTAGTTCTTTCATCGTTGTTTGGGGAGGCAACCGCTGGTAAACCATCGAGAGGAACTCCAACAATTGACCCGACAAAACCATATAGAAGGTAGGTTACATACATGTAAACCAATTTTAACTCTGATCCAAAAGAGTTTATGGGTAAAAAAAGGAGTATCGTTATTATTCCAAACGGAATAGCCCCAAAAATCAAATATGGTCTTAATTTCCCCCACCTTGTTCGTGTTTTATCAATAAAACTGCCCATTATTGGGTCATCAACACCATCAAAAATTTTGGAAATAAGAAACATTATTCCAACTGAAACAGGTTTTACACCTAAAACTGCTGTGTAAAAAATCAATAGATACCCTTGAGCAAGACCGCTAACTGCCGAAGCTGCAAAACGAGCCATAGAAAAGGTAATATAATCCTTTTTCTTTAAATATTTTTTCTCTGCAACATTTTCCATAAAAATACCATCAATAAATAAATTGCTTCTGACATTAAAACTTATTTTACTATAACATACCTGATATGTCCATATATGATAATCTTTTCAGTTTATGTCCGATATTCTTCTCTATTTAACTAACTAAAACCAACTTAGAGCTCTATCTTGACACCTTGTACACTTGTATTATCTTGTAATATATCTTATAATTTTAAAAAATCTAGGAGCAATAAATGAACGAAAAGATCAGAGAGTTTTTATCAATAATTTCTTCAAAACTTCCTTTTTCCTTTTTTTGCATCATAAGTATTTTCTTCCTAGTAATGATTATCGGCGGATTCAACTTTTTAAGCATGGTTGCGATTGTGATTGCGATGATTATTCCGATTATTATGATTCCTTTTGTTGTTAAGAAAAGCTCATCTATTATCTGGATATTCTTTTCTTATTTAGTAATCGTCTTAGGAAATTTTATTTTTTATTTAGTCTGGGGTGCTGACCCTTTTCTAACCAGAGGATTGAATAATCTCGCATTAACTATAGCACCAGTAGTATTAGCTATATTGTTTTGGTTTTTGCCTCGAATAATGGAAGCTAATGACTATAGATGGATTGCCATTATTATTTTAATAGCAATGACTATATCCAATCTTTTATCTTTTTTTGCTACCGTTTTTCGGGTGAGACCTAGAGTAGAATCAATGAAATCCGGACACGATGAATACCTTGCTTCCATTACTGATACTTCAGCCAACTCTCCAAACATATTGATAGTTTTAATGGATGACATGGGTTACTCGGATCTGTCAAGTTATAGCTATTTAGGCGAATCGGAAGCTACGATTAAAACCCCTAATATCGATGCGCTTGCAGACGATGGGGTTCTGATGGAGAACTTTTATTCGGCCTCTCCTGTTTGTTCCCCCTCTCGTTTCTCTCTACTAACTGGTAGATATTGTTCGAGAGGATATTTGGACGAAGTCGTTTTTCCAACCAAATTATCATGGAACCCTTTTGGAACAACAAGGTTTTTTAATCCCTTTCTATTTAAAAACAACGTAGATGGCATTCTAGGAGATGAAATAACAATTGCCGAAGCCCTGAAAAGCGCTGGCTACAATACTGGAGCAATTGGAAAATGGAATTTAGGAGATTATGGACAATATCTTCCCACCAATCAAGGGTTTAACTATTTTTATGGGAGCCATTATGTAAACGATATGACTCCATATAATTGGGTCAGGGAAGTAAACGGAGAACCTGTAGAGGTATTAAGCCATCATGATATCGAAGACCAATCAGAAACATCGAAAATGCTCACTCAGGAGGTCAATGGATTTATAAACTCATCAATCGATAACAACCAAAAGTTTTTTGCCTACTATGCTACTCCATGGCCACATTATCCTATTTTTTCGGGAGTAAAGGGAGACACTTCCGATGACTGTTATATTGACTGTATCGAGGAATTTGACTCTTACTTAGGTACAATAATTCAAAATCTTAAAGATCGCGGAGTATATGATGATACCCTTATTATTTTCTCCAGTGATAATGGACCTGGAAGAGAAGGCTCATCTGGAGCATTGAGGGGTAGGAAGGGAACAACTTTCGAAGGCGGGCAAAAAGTCCCTTTCATAGCAACTTACGTGAATGGAGGAATCGGAAAAGGAGGTACACTGCCAGTAAGCAATGTAATAGAATCTTCAGCAATGAACATAGATTTATTCCCAACCATTCTTTCTTATGCCGGGATAGACAACTTGCCATCTGATAGAATTATTGACGGAGTTAACATCCGGAACCTTTTAGAAGGAACTATACCTGTCAACCAACCTGTTCATGAATCCTTGTACTACATTGCTAAAGGAAATGTTTTGGCTGTTCAAAAAGCTCTTTCAGATGGAGAAAATACCTCGGTTTTCAAATATTACGAAAAAGTGCGATCCGAAAACACCGCATTTTTTGACCAAGTATATAAGAATTACCTCTTTAATCTTTCCCTTGACCCTATTGAGGCATATAACATTTCAATGGCACATCCGGAAATCTCACAATCTTTAAACGAAGACCTCCTCTTTTTTAGAGAACAACTCAAAGAGAACCAAAGAGGAATTATTAAGGATAATTGATACTACTTTATCTATTCTTTTAAGAAAACGGGATAATTGATACTTTTTTTAACTATTTATTAAACGAAAAAGGAGAATCCATGCCCCCTATCTCAGTAATGCTAAAACCCTCTTCAGCTATCTGTAACATGAAATGCCTTTATTGTTTTTATCACTCTTTAGCTAGCCAAAGGGAAAGCTTCTCACTAGGATTTATGAATGAAGAGATTCTAGAAGAAACGATAAAGAAAGTCTTTTCCTATTCTGATGGAAGCAGAGTATATTTGTCTTTTCAGGGAGGAGAACCTCTGCTAGCAGGAATTGATTTTTTTGACAGAGCCATGCTTTTTATCGAAAGATACAATACAAAAAACAGTGAAACAGAAATAGTAATTCAAACCAACGGGCTTTTAATCAATGAGGATTGGTGTGTGTTTTTTAAAAAGCACAATATTCTTATCGGACTTTCTTTGGATGGGGACGAAATTCATAATATCAATAGAATAAGTATTAATGGGGAACCTACTTTTAATCAAGTTCTAAAGAATGCAAAACTTCTTCAGAAAAATAATATTTCATTTAATATTCTAACAGTTGTTACTCCCCAAATTGCAAAGGACATTAAGGAAATTTACGGTTTTTTTAAGGATAATAATTTTAAATACCTTCAATTTATCCCTTGCTTAAAAGCATTAGGAAGTTTAGAAAGCCGTTTTTGTCTTTCTTCAAAACAGTATGGTGATTTTTTAATCACACTATTTTCTTTGTATATGGCTGACATTATGAATAATAATTATACTAGCATAAGACTTTTCGACAACTTTGCCCTTCTCGCAAAAAGGTTACCCGCAAACCAATGTGGAATGAACGGACATTGCACCCATCAGTATGTGGTGGAAGGTAATGGGTCTGTTTATCCTTGTGATTTTTATTGTCTTGATCAGTACAAACTCGGCAACATTAAAGATGAGGATTTTTCCAGCTTATCAAAGAGCCCGATTGCTAAAAATTTCATATCTGAGTCTCTATTACTCCTAGATAAATGCAAAAAGTGCTCTTACTTTTCTCTCTGTCGTGGAGGGTGCAAAAGAGAATCTTTGGATCTTGATAAATGTGAGGCTTACCACAGATTTTTTTCAAATGCCCTTCCCTATCTTGAGAATATATATTAAACTATTACTATCTTCTCTTACTTTTAATATTTTTTAAACACACAACAGAGGTACTTAATACATTCCCATGCTAAGGAGGGATCTAATGAGACTATACGACCATGAAATAATTAATCTGATAAAAGAGCGCTGGTCTCCTCGGGCTATTTCCAGCGATCCAGTTGACAAAAAAGATATTGTCGCAGTTCTTGAAGCAGCTAGATTTGCTCCATCGTGTTTCAATGAGCAGCCTTGGAGGTTTATCGTAGCTAACGATGAAAAGTCTTTAAAAAAAATGAGAAATCTATTAGCAACTTCAAATCAAGTTTGGGCTAATTCAGCACCGGTTTTGATTCTTGTTCTTGCATTCAACAAGTTTGCTTACAATGGTAAAGATAACTTCTGGGCAAAATTTGATACTGGGACATCGTGGGGTTTTATGTCGCTTGAGGCGGTAAACCGTGGCCTTGTTACACATGCTATGGGAGGATTTAACCGAAAAGAAGCTGCCGCCGTGTATTCCCTTGATGAAAATACCGAACCCATTGCTATTGTAGCTCTTGGAAAGTATGGTAACGCACAAGATCTTCCAGAGGAATTAAGAGAAAGAGAATATCCTTCTGAGAGAAATAGTCAGGAAAAATTTGTAGTATGGGATACAGAATAATATGAGTAGATTTGTAAAATCAATTATAATTGGACAAAACACTATCGATGGAGCAGGAGTTAAACTAAAGCGGATATTGAACAATAAAACCGCTATTGAATTTGACCCATTTTTGATGTTGGATGTTTTCGATTCAAAAGATCCGTACGAATATATCAAAGGTTTTCCATGGCACCCCCACAGAGGGATAGAAACTATAACTTATCTAATAACCGGGGAACTCGAACATGGAGACAGCCTGGGTAATAAAGGGAAGATTTTCTCTGGTTCTTGCCAATGGATGACTGCTGGTTCGGGTATTCTTCATTGGGAAATGCCCCAACCTTCGGAACACTTTATGGGAATTCAACTATGGCTGAATCTTCCTAGAAAGGATAAATATGCTGAGCCAAAATACTTCGACATAAAAAGTGATAGTATCCCCGAACTTAAAACCATATCCTCCTCTGTAAAGATAATATCCGGGAGTTATAAAGGCATTTCAGGCCCCGCTTTTGGAGACTATGTGAAACTAGTCTTTTTGGATATAAGTCTGGGGCCCGAAACCACTTGGGATTTTGATTTAGATTCAGACGATACCTGCTTTTTATACATTATTGATGGGGATATATGTTTAGGAAAAAACGTACTATCGAGATATGAAAGGGGTAGAGTTCTCCTTTTTAGCCAGGGGCCAAATCTTGAAGTTTCATCTTCTAAGTCGGGAGCAAGGTTTTTACTGTTTTCAGCAAAACCCACTAATGAACCCATTGCTTGGGGTGGGCCAATAGTAATGAACTCCAAGGAAGAACTTAACGCTGCATTTGAAGAATTAGATTTAGGGACATTTATCAAACATCAAAAATGAAAGTTTAACCCTATCTGGTAGGTAATGTATTGCCTTTTTATGCTATTGAAAATTTAAATCTATCTGGTCTATAATGTATTACTTTTTTGTGTTATAATTATAATAATTTTAAAAATAAGGAGATAATAAAATGGCTAAAGCAAGACAAAATTTTTATATTTGCGAAGTATGTGGTAATATTGTGGGCTTAATTAATGATGCTGGAATTCCCCTTGTTTGTTGTGGAGAAGATATGAAGGAATTGGTTCCCAATGGCGTTGAAGCCAAGACCGATTATCATATTCCTGCTGTTTCAGTAGACGGGAACATTGTTACCGTAAAAGTAGGTTCTTTACCTCATCCAATGACTGAACAACATCATATAAGTTGGGTATACCTTCAAACAGAGAAAGGTGGCCAGAGAAAAATTCTCAAACCCAACCAAGAGCCAGTTCTGAAGTTTGCACTGACCGAGGATGATAGACCTGAAATTGCTTATGCTTATTGTACCCTTCATGGGCTTTGGAAATCAGATATAAAATAATTAAATGGAGGAAATAAAAAATGAAAAAATATTTATGTGAAATATGTGGTTACGTATATGATGAAGCTGATGGGGATCCAGATAGTGGAATAGCCCCTGGTACCAAATGGGAAGATGTCCCCGAAGATTGGGAGTGCCCGGTGTGCGGAGCAGCCAAATCAGAATTTAAAGAGATAGAATAATATATTTAATTATTTGTTAGAGCGGAGGTTTTTCTCCGCTCTTTTTTTTAAGTTTTTTCTTATATGTTAGCCTGATCTCGGGCCCCTATATTGACACTTATCTATTTTAGTGCCAAAATTGGTTTATGAGTACATTATCTTTAAGGAGGAATATATGAAAGCAGCAACTTCGGATACGATAGTTGATTCTATCGAAGCTACAAGAGTTAAGCAGTTCAACAAAAACAAATGGTTTTTCTCCCTTGGGGGAATAGGCAGGGACATGTCATATCAGCTAATCAATGCGTTCCTACTTACTTATGTACAATTTGGGGTCTCGCTTGAGCTTGTTCAATTCACAACATTAAGCATTATAATTGGAGTTGGCGGAAGACTTTGGGATGCTGTTAACGATCCTGTCATGGGCGCTATTATAGAAGGCTCTCACCTAAAGTGGGGAAAATTCAAGCCATGGATTATGATAGGTGCGATAGGCTGCGGAGCAATCATCATATTAATGTTTACGTTAAGAGTGTTTACCGGTTGGGCTTTTGTCGCATTTTTGGTTGTGGCATACCTTCTTTGGGAAACAACCTACACTATGAATGACATCGGTTATTGGGCAATGCTCCCTTCTCTTTCTTCAAAAGAAAAAGAGAGAAATCAGGTTACTATGCTAACCGTAATTTTTGCTGGATTGGGTGCCTTCATCGGACAGGGATTAATCACTTTTTTCACCCCTGGAAATGTCGTTGTCGGATATCGCAATATGTCAATAATTATTGTTGCCTCTCTAATTCTATGCCAGGCATTAACCACATTTTTCGTTAAGGAAACGCCAAGAACTGAAGAGGAAAAACAATCTAAAATTTCTCTTAAAAAAATGTGGAAAACAATAAAAAACAACGATCAGTTATTATGGATGGCTTTATCTTTAATCTGTTATAGTGTCGGGAGTGGTCTCCTTGTGGCCCTTGCATACAACCTGTATTATCTTGAAGTTGGGTATGACAATCAGGCTTTTTACTTCATTGTTATTTTTGGTGTCTGCAGTATCGCTGCAAATGCTCTATATACTCTTCTCGCGAATAAATTAGGAAGAAAAAAACTGCAACTTTTAAGCGCAGCTCTTGCAATTTTGGGTTACATAGGTGTCGCTTTACTTGGATGGACCTCAATTTTACCTTTCAACATTCTCACCCTCGCAATATTTGGAGTACTAATATTCACCGGCCAGACTTTATTCTATATGGCAACAATTATTAATATGACAAACTGTGTTGAATACAATGAATACACTCAGGGAGAAAGAAACGAGGCTGTAGTATCAACGCTAAGACCCTTTGTCGCTAAATTTTCTTCAGCTCTTCAATACGGAATAGTAACCCTTGTTCTCGTCGCATCGGGTATATACATCTTAAGCCAGAATATTTCTACCATGGAATCTCAAAAGAATTTTCTTTCAGGGATTAAAACATCCACCGAACAAATCGATTACATAAGTGATATTCAAGATTACTTTGAAATTTATGAGAACGCTCTGGATAAAGGTGATGCTAACAATCAAATAGAAACCCTTATTGCACAAGACGGATTAACAAAATATCAGCTGAAAGTTAGCTATTTACAGTCTCTTGCTGATTGTAAAATATTTCGTACGACCTTCGTTAACGGAGAGCAAGTAGGCGATCCGGTTGATCTTGGTATATGGAAAAACATTGATGGTAGTGTTTTATTATCCGATAGTGGCACCACCACTTATGTATATTCAATGGAACTAATCGCCGGAGGCTATAATGCTGCGAATCTCAATTTCAAAGAATCCGGGACTCTAGAGATGCGGATATGGATGAGAATTGCAGTTTGTGGACTACCTATAATTCTTATTGCAGTTGCATGGCTAATTCAGAATAAAAAATTCAAGATAGACGAAAAGTTCTATAACCAAATGTTAGAAACTATTGCCGCTAGGCATACGGAGACCCTAGATACAACCAATAGCAAAGAAGCGAGCGAAGATAATCTGAATGAAAAACCCGAAGATAGTGTAAATAAAATGTAATCGAAATATAAACATTTTTAAAGGAGCCCTCGTACGGCTCCTTTTTTATATAAGATTCATATTACAAAATTCATTTTTCACATCCATATCAACCATATGAGTATGTATCCCGAAATAACTGCTATTAAGGTAAATGGAATACTGATTTTCATAAACTGCCAAGCTTTGACATTATGCCCATCCTTTCTCAAAATACCTAATGCGGCAATATTTGCCGATGCTCCAATCGGAGTAAGATTGCCTCCAAGTGTTGCTCCTGAAAGTAATCCAAAATACAACACTGTTGGATCAACGCCCATTAGAGCGGCTATTCCAGAAACTACTGGTAACATTGTTGCGATATAGGGAATATTGTCAATAAAAGCGGATAGTAAAACAGAAAACCATACAATAATTGAATATATGGCAAAAAGGTTTCCTCCAGATATTTTCACAAACAACTCACTTAATTTATCTATTACGCCGGCCTCTCTTATCCCCGCAATGACCACAAAAAGACTGCCTAATAAAAGCAAGGTAAAAAAGTCTATTTCTTTAATTGTTTTTACCACTGTTTTAATATTCTTTTCAGATATGATTTCCTTAATAATCCCGATAAGCAACAGACTGATACAAATCACTCCGTTTGTAATATCGAGTTCCCCTGCCATTATTTTAAAATTATTGGGTAGGAATGAGGCAATTATTAAGAGCATAATCATTAGGATGAGCAAAATAGAGGGGAAAAAATCCTTTACTTCTGTCTTGTTTTCAACAATAATCTTTTGTTTATCCTTTCTAAATACAAAAAATAGTAAGAGAGTAGCTAATATGGCACTAATCTGAACCACAAAAAAAAGGCCCATGTTCCCCTTGAAAACAAAGAAGTCTAAAAAAGTCATGTCTGCATAGCCACCAAGCATAATGGATGTTGTGTCGCCTACAAGAGTAGCTGCGCCCTGGAGATTAGAAGATATTGCAATAGCAATAATACAATTTACTGGAGAAATGTTTAATTTTTTACAAATTGTTAAAGCAATAGGAGCAATCATTAGTACGGTCGCTACGTTGTCTATGAATGCCGAAACAATACCTGCAAAAAACGCTAACGATATAACAGCCCATCTGACATCTGGGGTTTTTGCAATGATTTTTTCGGCTAAAAGAGAAGGCATTTCGGATTTGATAAAAAGAGCAACGATTCCCATTGTACCCCCAATCATCATCAATACATTCCAATCCACAGAACCGAAAAATTTATTTATAGGTAATATTCCAATAGAAATATATAGTACCGCAGAAACTAAAGCAACATAAGCTCTATATTTGGGCAGAACTAATAATAATACATAAGTTAATGCAAACAATACTATCGCAATAATAAATTTGGTCTCCATCACTCAAAGTCTCCAATAATTAATACTTATGGTATTATATACCCTTAAATTAGATTTTGCACCATATATAAATAATCTCTGTATTGACTGAACCTTTCTATTATGATAGTCTTGAAACATTCTATTTAACTAAAAATTTAAATCAAGTAATTACTTATCTTATCTAACAAGGAGAAAAACATGAAAGAAATTACATACTTCTATCTTCAAGGGTGTCCTTACTGCAAACAAGCAGACAGATTAATTGAGGAATTATGCAATGAAAATCCAAAGTATTCAAGTATAAAAATCAATAAAGTCGAGGAGAGAGAAAATCGAGCTTTTGCCAATTCTTTTGATTACTTTTATGTCCCATGTCTCTGGATTGAAAAAAATAAAGTTCACGAAGGTCCTGCGACTAAAGAAACCATAAAAAAAGCACTAGATGCCGCGTTGAAAGACTGAGTTGAATACACTCTTCTTTTTTCTTTCATAATAATTCAATATACTCTTTTCTGCGAAAAAACCATAAAAAAAGGCCTTTTTGGGGCCTTTTTTAAAAACCTAATGCATTAATGATTTTAATTCATAAAAATGGTATTAAGTTTATTTTCCCATTTCAAAAAATCTTTTTCCGAATACACACTTGGAATTCTATTAGCAATTTTCATCGCCCTTTTCCCATTATTTAAAGTATTCAATAAAGAAATAAGTAAACCGGGGTTGGAAAAACCTTGTCTAGCTTTTTTAATCATAGAACAAAACGACAATTCAAAGGGTTTACCGGATGCAACTAAAGCCATTTCCTCTGCATTCACAAGGCCTTTATCTGAGATAAAGGAAATGTCTGTTAATTTTGCCTTTAGAAGCCATCTTTTCATAATGTCCACTGCAAAATGCTGGTATAAGAAGTCCTTATAGCATCTAACTTGGTAATCCCACAAATTCTCTTGCTGGAAATTACATTCGCACTTAACGATTGTTTCAGAGAGTATTTTCCCACATCTAAGTGAACTGTGAATACCTGAACCTAACATTGGTATCGTCATAAATGCGGAATCTCCCAACAGGACATAACCATTCCAAATCATTTTTCTTATAGGACTACTTACTGGGATTACATATTTCCCTTCCGATATTGTCTTTTCGCCTATAATGGGATTATCATTTTTTAAATCGATTAAAGCTTCATCTATTTCTTTGTCTGAAATTCCTTCTATGCTACCAATTAAAATATCCACTTCAGAATTCTTATCTATCGCCCAAGAAATTCCCTTCCTTCCCATATGTCTTAGATATGCCTTGTTAGTATGAAATGCTCTTTCGAGATCATTTTTTCTCTCCCAAAATGCTCTGTATACGTAAAAAACATCCTCCTCGGAATAATCTTGTTTGATTAGTGCTTCATCTGGTAATTGAGATCTTAATGGAGAATTATATCCACAATTGTCTATTACAAGATCTGCAAAAAAATTGCCATTATTGGTGGTTACCCCTATAACACAAGAATCCTTAATAATGGGTTTTTGAATTAAATGAGAAAACAAAAATTTTGTATTTAAACATTGAGAGAGAAGAATTTTCGCAAGAGATCTCCTATGAATAGATAAATCTTTTAAGTCATCTGGGATCGAAATTCTTGTAACATTTTTACTCCCAAACATTAAAAATGACCAATCCTGCTTAAGATGATAGTCAAGATTATCAATTGGGATGTCTGCTTCGACAAAAGTATTTCTTTCTACATCATCGTGCCAATCATAACTTATTTGATCTCTTGAGTTTTTTTCGATTACCGTTACATCGTATCCTTTTCTTTCAAGTATCCAGGCAAGATAAAGCCCCCCTACTCCTGCCCCGGCTATTATTATACTTGTCATAAAACCCCCTAGTTCTTTGGAACATTCCCATCATCAAACATTGAAATAAGGTGAGACGCATCACAAAATGGTATATTCCTTGATTTTCCGCACCTACATAACGCAACAGAGTCCCGAGTTTCGTATATTTGCCCATCTTCAGACTCAATTGGAATCCCGCCTCTTACAAATATTGCAGCGCTCACTCCTTTTTCTGGATCCTGGACTATCTCAATGCACGGCTTATTTTTAATTTCATGTCTATACCCATTTTTTTCTATAGCAATCAATCTTCCAGCTGGACATTCAATAGCCCCAATAATAGCTTCGCTTTTATTTAACGGGTTATATGATCTTTCCGTCAGCTCCCATGCATCCCCTCTGTCGCGATGACAAAATCTTGCCATGGCACATCTTCCATCATCCATTAAGTCTAAATCTGGGCCTTTTAGTATTTCAGCCCTCTCGTCATATGTTTTTCTACTTGCTGTTTCGCTACCATCAAACCCATTCTTCAAATGTATTCCATCACAAAAGGGAGGTATGCTCGTTTCCCCGCATCGACAAAGTATATATTTTTCTTTTTGCGGAAGAGCTCTGCCATCTTGTAGTACATAATGGTCCCCGACTGGAACTATTATTTTTTCGTATAGCGGCACGCCACCCGTAACAATATAAGGCCCATTCTTTAAAATCTTTATCTTCATATAATATCCTGCAAAAAATCTAATAGTATTATACTATATATTTGTGTATTTTCAAAAAATACTAAAAACCACAATTGGCTTTAGTATTAGTGTTTTATCAAAAAAATACTTGTATGTAAACCGTTCATACTTAAATCGATTTATTCAAATCTATTTTAATCAACGTGCAAACCAACGCCAGAAAAAGCCACATAAAAAAGATAAAGAGCGAAGGCAAGAAGCAATATACCCATTACAATGTTGATAATTTTCCCTGCTTTCTCGAACTTGGGATTCCGAGAAAGGCCTTTTACCCAACCAACTGAAGTTCCAGCGGCAACTGCAAGAATGCTGTGCCCAATCGCATAAGTTAGTAACATTATTGCACCCATCGCAATTGATTGACCAGTTGATACCACGGCAACTATAGCGATAAGAACGGGAGTTGAACAGGGTGAAGCAAAAACCGAACTAACCATGCCAACGAGAAGGGCCCCTATTGCCCCTTTTTTCTTTCCTACGGGAGAAGGACCACATTTATGCTTGAAGATATGTATTATTCCAAAGGACTGAAGGGACATTACTACCATCAATAAGCCCAAAAAAATGTACCAATACATCTGAATTCCCAAGAATAAATGTCCGACAAAGGCAGCTATTATTCCCATTATCGTAAATACAATTATGCTTCCTACTGCATACATTAAACTATAGAAAAAAGCCTTCTTCCGGTCTTCTGAATATCCTCCGACATAACCTATAATCAAAGGCAAACTCGAAAGACAACAGGGAGTAAAAGAAGCTATTATTCCCGCAGCAAAGGAAATCAAAGGGCCCAGCCATATGTACTGAGTTAGTAAATTGCTTAATTGAGCAAGCCAAGTATCTATCATATCCACCCCAACTTTTCAAAATCAGATTCGATTTGAGACTGATTTCTATATCCAACAGTCCTGTATACTTCCACCCCATCTTTTAAGAAGACCAAGGTCGGAATACTTTGAACATTATATTCACTCGCTAGGCTAGCTCCTTTAGAAGAGAAACTAACATCATAAGAAAGAATATCTATCTCCCCAGAATATTTGCTTTTTAATGCATCAACCACCGGTTTCAATTGTCTACACGGTTCACATGTAACAGTACTGCCTAAGTTTAATACAACATACTGAGTCTCTGTTTCACCATCTATCAATTCTTGATTATTTATTCCCTCAGAGTCTTTGTTAAAAACCACCGAAAAAACAATAACCCCCACGATTGCAAGCAAAACCACAGATATTATTAGCGACTTAACTATCAAATCCTTTCTGCGAATCTTAGTATTTCGTTCAGCCTGCGCTTTTTTTTGAAGATCTCTGTTTGCCATCTAACACCTCGTCAAATGTAGTAATACAAAGATATTCTACAACTCATTATACACCTGTGTATGTGAGAACAGCACATTAATTGTACTATAAATGTTTTAAAAAAGGTAAAAGAAATTTATATCTTTTATTTGTTATAGAAATATTCCAAAGCTTCTGAATATCCTTGAAAACCTTTGCCCAATATTATCTTCTCTGCATACAAGGAAATGAAAGAAAAATGTCTGAACTCCTCACGCTTAGAAATATCAGTTAAATGAACCTCAACTGTGGGAATATTAACCGCTTTTAATGCATCAAGTATTGCCAAGCTTGTATGAGTAAAAGCTCCTGCGTTTATTATAATACCATCATATCTTCCCAAAGCGTTTTGAATCAAAGTCACTATCTCTCCCTCATAGTTGCTTTGAAATGCCTCAGCTTTGATCCCCCTAATTTGAGCTTGTTCATAAATATGATTTACTAGATCATCATAGGTCTTATTTCCGTAAATATCTCTTTCTCGTATCCCTAACATATTTATATTGGGACCATTAATAACTAATATCGTTTTCATAAATCTCCTTTATTTCTTTTGCGACTTCAAGATTAATTGAGTTATTTAAAACTGAAACATTGGATATATCTGCATATAGGTGCATTCTATCTGACTCAATCTTTTTCAAAGCGTTAATGTCCCTCGACAAGGGTCTTCCTTCCATTTCCAAGTCCGAAATATCCCTTCTTATCCATACTACATATCCATTTCTTCTAATAGAATCCCTGTTGTCTTCTTTTAATACGGCTCCGCCTCCAGTAGCAATTACATACCCCAAATTACTACAGGCTTCATTCAATAATTGGCTCTCTATTTCCCTAAAATAGGTTTCTCCCTTAAGTTCGAAAAGATCAGGAATTTTCCTCCCCTCTTTTTTCTCTATCTGCTCGTCTATATCTATGAATGGTCGATTCATTAATCTTGCCAGTTCTTTACCAATAGTAGTCTTTCCAGACCCAGGCATTCCAACAAGGACCAGATTAGTATGAGCAATAAGTGTTTTTCTGAAAAGCTCTTCTGTCAGTGTATCTGGCAATATTTTTCCAAGATACAACTCCGCCGCCTTTTTTGCTTGAGCTACAAGCATATAAAGCCCGTTTGCTGATGGTATTTTAATTTTTTCTGCTTCTTCTTTAAGCTTGGTTTTCAATGGGTTGTATACAGCATCATACACCCCGGAGAGTCTTGGAAAACGTTTTAAATCAATCGGAATTTCGTTTGTTATCGGGAACATTCCAACTGGCGTCGTGTTTATGATAATATCTGTACAGTTGTATTCATAGCAATTGTTATAATTGATTTCACCCTCGCGAGAAACCTTAACAATGCTTGCAGCTGCTTCGCTTCGCGAAAAGTATTCCGCAGTGGCAGCGGTGCCCCCGGTTCCCAATATTAAAACATTCTTTCCCCATATAGAAATACCCGCTTTCTTAAACGCTTGTCTCATCCCTTCTACATCGGTGTTGTATCCATAACTCTTGCCATCTTTTTTTACAACAGTATTGACTGCTCCAACCTTTTTTGCAATATCATCCACATAGTCCAGATGACTAATAATCGATTTTTTGTAAGGGATAGTAACGTTGTATCCATCATAAGTGTTATTTACCACAAAATTTTTTAACTCTGTTTCATCAACTAATTCACTTACCCCGTAATCAAAACCCATGTTCTTATATAAGAATGGGGAAAGTGTATGTGGTAGCTTTTTCCCTATTACACAATACTTAGCCAATTTATCACCTCAATATTTTTCATTATAAAATAAAGCAAAAACTTTCGGAAGATGTTAATTTAAACTAGTCGACTTCTCTGTAACATCCCAAAAATACAAATTGTTCTGTATTTAGATCAAGTTCAGCAAGTAAGTTTTGAACAACCATATTTTCTATTTCAGCATCAAAATCAAAATAAAAGCCAAATTCAAAAACACTATCTGGTATAGGCCTACTTTCAAGTTTTGTCAGATTAAGCCCAAGAGTTGCAAATTTGTTAAGCATTTTATTTAGACTTCCCGCTCGATGGGGAAGATGTACAAATATACTTATCTTTTCGGATTTTTCATATATTTGTAACTCGGGAGCAATAACTATAAACCTCGTATAATTATTATCCTTATCCTGAATATACTGTTTGACCACTGACAAACCATAAAGCTCAGCACACTCTTTTGAGGAAATACACGCAATATCCCTTCTCTCCGAATCACGTACGATTTTTGCCGCTACTGCAGTATTACTAACCACAGTTACCTTTACATCTTTTAATGATTTTAAGAATATTGCGCTTTGAGCAATTGCTTGTTCATGAGAAAAAATTTCTTTTATATCCTTTATCTCCACTCCTCTTTTTGCAAGAAGGTTATGCTTAACATGAAGTTTTATACTTCTGACAATATAAAACCTGTGCTTTCTCATCAAATCATAGACTTCATTGATGCTTCCTACTGAACTATTTTCTATAGGAAGAATCCCGAACTGACAAAATTTCTTTTCAATGGCCCCGAAAACTCCCTCAAAATCCTTAAAATACATAATGTTATTAATTGGGAAAACTTTGTCTGCGGCCATATTTGAATAAGATCCTTCAGCCCCTTGACAAGCGACATTTGCATTTACAGGAAACTTCAATATTCCTTTTGTGATTTTTTCTTTAATTTCCGTAAGTAAATCTGATTTTAGCTCAAGATATCCACTCTGATAGGCCTTGCTTGTCTCGAATAATGTTTCAAAAAACTGCTTTGCGTAAAGTTTTATTTCGTCTTCAAGACTCTCTGTAACACGATTAATAATCTCCTTTTCTCTTTGTGGATTTTCCAAAGGAGACCCCGTTTTTTTCTTGAAAAGTGCGACTTCCTTAGCGAGAATCATCCTTTTTTCATACAAGGAAACCATATTATCATCAATTTCATCTATTTTTTTTCGTATTTCATCCAATTCCATTTTTCTCTCCCTTTTTACTTATATATTGTTAGTTCCCATAAAGAAATATACCTAAGAATTTCATTTTTTATCCAAAATAGCATCCATTATCGCAAGTGCAACAGCCGACTCTATGCAAGGAACCGCTCTTGGTACAATACAAGCATCATGTCTGCCTTTAATACTTATTTGTACTTCTTCTCCAGTTTTCAAATTAACCGTATTCTGAATCTTCCCAATTGAGGGTGTTGGACGTATCGCGACTCTTAGAGTAATAGGCATCCCATTGGAAATTCCGCCATTTATTCCCCCGCTGTTATTTGTCTTTGTTTCAACTTTCCCACCTCTCATTATAAAGGGATCATTCGCTTCACTCCCTCTCATCTCCGTAATATCAAACCCTCGGCCAAATTCAATTGCCTTAACTGCAGGAACACCAAATACTGAAGAGGAAATCCTGCTCTCCATCCCTAATTGCATTGTATCCCCAATACCAGCGGTCAAACCAAAGACTATGCATTCTATTATTCCGCCGACGCTGTCCATTTCCTTTTTAGCTTTTTCAACTTCAGCCCTCATTTTTTCTCTTGAATCATCCTCGAAAGCCGGGATTGGGAAATTTTGTATGGATCTTATCTCATTTAGGGATATTTCCCTCTCCTGGTAACTTAATCCCTTAATTTTTCCAATTGACGTTACATAAGCCAAAACTTCGATCCCTTTTTTTGATAAATATTCTTTAGCTATATATCCAGCGATGCAAAATGGGGCAGTCATTCTTCCCGAAAACCTTCCTCCACCAGTTGAAAACCCCTTCTTCCCCGATTGAATATATGAAACATAATCAGCGTGAGAGGGTCTTGGGGTAAACGAAAGTTCATCGTAGGGAGTAGCTTTTATATCTGTATTTTTTATAATTGCCTTCAATGACTCTCCATTGGTCTCATTGTTGGTCAGCCCTTCCAAAAAAATGGGAATATCAGCCTCTTTTCTCTCAGTACTGTGAGCACCTTTACCTGCTTTTCTCCTGTCTAAAAATAAATTTAATTTTTCAATATCAACTTGAATTCCTTCGGGTGCACCTTGAAATACCAAACCTATTTCAGCAGAGTGTGATTCTCCGAAAATATCGATTTCTATATTTCTGTAATTTGATTTCACTTTTCTCTCCCATGTGGTGTTTAATATATTAATTACTCTAAAACTATTTTCTATTTTCCTAAACTAACCCTTCTTGAGTACTTATTCTCTGTATCGGATGGTATTAATAATCTCGTAGATATTTCGTTTTTTAGCACTTATTCTCTGTATCGGATGCTATTAATTATCTCGTATATATTTAATTTATTATTAAAATTCTTCAACAGTTCCCCCCAGCATTTCGAAGTCGCGGAAAAAATCAGGATATGATTTGTTAATTGCCTGAGCCCCCCATATCGATACTGTCTCTTGTGTTCCGACTACCGCTATGGCCTCGCTCATAACCATCCGATGGTCATTAAACCCTGGAAGTTCTCCTCCTTTAATTTGTCCCCCGATGATATATAATTTATCATCCTCACTCTCAGCATCGACTCCAAACACCCTTAGTATCTCTAATATAGCAGATAATCTGTCACTTTCCTTTAAGCGAAGTCTTTCTGTCTCAGCGATAATGGATTTTCCCTCTGCTCTTGCAAGCAGTATGGACATTATGGGCACTATATCTGGGCAATTCTTTGCAGAAAATTCCAAGCTCTCTATTTTTCCTTGAGAAAATACTATGCCATTGTTCTCGACTAGTACATTCCCACCAGCTTTTTTAAGTAGATCCATTACTATTCTATCCCCTTGTTTGGAAAGCGGGTTTAGTCCAAATATCTTAATTCTTCCTGAAAGAGCACCTGCAACAGCATAAAAACAAGCACCGCTCCAATCTGCTTCTAAAGAAATCTCACCTGGAGAAGTATATCTCTCATTCCCTTTTATTATGAATCCATCGGAGGTTTTTTGGGGGAAAATTCCAAATTGATTCAATACATCTAGAGTAATATCTAAATAACTTGCCGAAACTGCATTACCTTGTACCGTTATTCTACTTTCTTTTCCAAGAATTGGTAAGGATAATAACAATCCAGTGATATACTGCGAGCTAATTTCCCCATTTATTTCATAGTCTCCGGGAACCAATTTTCCACAAACGGAAAAGGGTATCTCCTCACGGTCGAAATTTGCTCCGTGTCTTTTCAATGAGTCTACGAGCTCGGAGATAGGTCTTTTACTTAATCGTTCACTCCCTTTGAAGCGAGCAGACACTCCAAGAGCCGCAGCAAGTGGAAGCATAAAACGTAAGGTTGAGCCACTTTCTGAAACATTTAGTACAGGTCTATCGATTCTTATACTATTCAATGGATAAATAACAGTTTTGTTCTCTGATTTACGATCGAATACGACACCCAGAGAGGACAAGCAATCTATGGTCGCCTTAATATCTTCTCCAATTAGCCTTCCATTCACAGTGGTTGGACGGTCAGATAGAGCACATGCAATTAAAACCCTATGTGCATAAGACTTAGAAATAGGTACTGTTATCTCCCCATTCAATCCTTTTTTTGCACTTAATCTTAAGTTTATATCTTTTATCTCATTCATAATCAAACCATCATAACCTTTTTCCCTGAAAGTAAAACCTCTCTTTCTATATCGAAAATATGTCTTCCTTTCAGAATTACAACTTTTTTACTAGTTTATTTTTCTGTTTGGGTCGTGTCCAAAAAACCGACATAACTCATCCTGGCTCAGATTAACTAGTTCGCAATTACCTATTCCTTTTACGGTTACAATATTTATTTTATTTCCTGGTTCAGCTTTTTTATCATTTCGAGCGGCTGAAAGCAAATCTCCACACTTATATGGTACAGTAACATCAAATTTATATTTTTTTATTAGATTTATTATTCTTTCTCTTTCATGTTTAGCAAGTGCGACAGCACCTGGAGCCGTAATTAACATATATAGACCTTTTACTACGGCTAGTCCGTGAGGAACTGTGTATTTTGAAAGCTTTTCAATCGCATGCCCCATAGTGTGGCCTAAGTTTAAAATCATCCTGTTTCCTCTTTCTCTTTCATCATTCTCTACAACACTTGCTTTGTACTTTATACATAGTTCCAAGAATCTATCTTCATTACTTTCATCTAAGCCTTTTTCTAAAATTTCTAAAATTTCACCTCCCGCCAATACTGCATATTTTATCCCTTCTCCTATTCCGTTAATTTTTTCTTCGTTGGGTAAATCCCGGAATGTGTCAGTATCGCACAATACCAATTTGGGTTGATAAAAAGTCCCTACATAGTTTTTCCCTTCGGGGAGATCAATTCCATTTTTCCCTCCGATTGCAGCATCGATTGCAGAAAGAAGCGTTGTAGGGATTTGTATGAAATCTATCCCTCTCATATATGTACTTGCAACAAAACCAGTTATATCTCCGACAACACCCCCACCAAGTGCTATTAATGCGTCTTTCCTTGTATACTCCCTGGCGGCCATGTCTCTTACTATTTGGACATATGTTCCAATGTTTTTACTTTTTTCTCCAACCTTAATGGGATAAATGCAGGCATCTAAACCCGCTTTTTCTAGAGAAGAGAGTAGTTTAGTCCCGTATAGTTTTGCGACTTTTTCATCGCTAATAACCATGATTTTTCTTGCTGGTGAAATCAAATTAACATAGTTTCCTGCTTCGCATATAAGTCCCTTTGAAATCAGAACTTTATACCCTTTTACAGTATTCACTTTTATCTCTATCATATTTTCCTCCTTGTCATTTGAAATATATATCTCAATTTACATTATTCTTTTTCCACTAATAACCCATTCATTTAACTGATCTTTACCTTAGGTAATTAGTTTTTCCCAATTTTATTAACTGGTTCGTTTTTACTCACTAATCTTTTTTTTACTTTAGATACTTAGTTATTCCCCAATGTGATTAAACTGGTTCGTATTTACTCACTAATCTTTTCCTTGGCAAGTTTATCCGCATACTCCTTCCGTTTCACCCCTTCAGACAATAATCTTTCGAGTTCCTGGAAATTCTCCCCTGAAATAGCTTCTTTATACTCCGACAAGTGTTCTATTAATTGAGAAATCTCCTCAAGAAGATAATCCTTATTAGACATAAACAGCTGTGTCCACATATTGGGGTTTAATTTCGCTACCCTTGTTAAATCTTTAAAGCTTCCTGCTGAAAAGCCATGGTGTTCCTTTGACATTGGACTTTTCACATAGGAGCTTGACACTATGTGAGCAAGCTGAGAGGTATATGCTATTACCTTATCGTGATAATCTGCAGATGCAGTGACTACACCTTCACATCCTATTTCTTTAAAAAGGTTCTTTACTTTCACTAAAGCCTCAATTCCAGTGTGAACGGGAGTTATTATGAAATAAGCTTTTTCAAAAAGAGATGTAGTTGAGTGCGCTATCCCGGAAAATTCCCTTCCAGCCATAGGATGAACTCCCAAAAACTCAACTTCAGGATAAATTTTCTTGAGCTCCTCCATTTTTGAAACAATTGTTCTCTTAACCCCGCAAGTATCAGTAATAACCGCACCTCGCTTAAGCTTCGCGGGAAGTTCTTCAAGCAAATTCAGTGTCTGGTATGGGTTGACTGCAATTATTACTAAGTCCGCCCTAGAAATATTATTATCATCTATCTCTTCATGGTATGCTCCCAGCATTTTAGCCTTTAGCATTGACGAAGGATCAATGTCACAAGCTATAACATAATGTTTGGTGTTTTTTACAATGGTTCTACCAATTGATCCACCAATTAGACCCATTCCATATATTGCAATTATCATATTCTACCCCTAAATACTTTTTCTCATTTTATATAATCAGACTAAAGCGCGAATTATGTTCCGTTAACTTCTGATTTTATTAACCAAAGGAAGCATTACATCCATTTTTCTCTGAAGCGCCAGAAATTGCTCAGGAGTTATGGCTTGTGGGCCGTCGCACAGAGCACACGCAGGATTGTTGTGAACCTCGATCATTAATCCGTCTGCCCCAGCTCCTATAGAGGCAAGGGACATAGGTTCAACCAGTCTTGAAAGACCTGATGCATGAGACGGATCTACAATGACTGGAAGATGTGTCTTCTCTTTCACTAAAGGTATTGCTGATAAGTCAAGAGTGTTTCTTGTATATGTTTCGAAGGTCCTTATTCCTCTTTCGCATAGTATCACTTCCATATTTCCACCACTCATAATATATTCAGCACTCATAAGCCATTCTTCTATAGTATTTGCAAGGCCCCTTTTTAAGAGAATTGGTTTTTTAAGTTTTCCAAGTTCCTTAAGAAGTTCAAAATTTTGCATATTTCTTGCTCCAACCTGGATAACATCCACATCCAAAAAGGCATCGATATACTTCTCGCTCATTATTTCTGTAACAATGGGCATTCCTGTTTCTTCTCTCGCCTTTTTTAGTATTTCTAAACCATCTAGTTTCATGCCTTGGAAGGAATAAGGCGAAGTCCTTGGTTTGAATGCTCCCCCTCTTAATAGCCCCGCTCCAGCTTCCTTGACAGCTTCAGCGATTGAAATAACCTGTTCCTCGGACTCAACTGCACAAGGTCCAGCTATTACTTGGAAGTATTTCCCACCGAATTTTCGCCCTGAAACATCTATAATTGTGTCATCCGGATGGAATTTCCTATTTGCATTCTTATATGGTTCTTGTATTCTAGTTACTGATTCGACGATATCCAAAGACCTAACCAAGTCAATATCAACCTTTGACGTATCTCCAATTAGTCCAATTACTGCAGTCTTTTCTCCTTGACTAAAATGTATCCCAAGTCCTAAACTCTTTATCCAGTTTGTCAGGTTTTCTATTTGTTTTTTTTCTTGATTATCTTTTATTACTATTATCATAATTTCCTCCCTAAGTTATAAAAAAACCACCTATTTGGTGGCCTTATCCATTAATCTTTAATTTAATTAATTAAACTTGACCACAACTAAAAAGGGCTTCTAAAATAGTAGCCGTAAAAATAATTGAAGGTCATTTTGCTTTTTTGCAAGTTCATTTTCTCTCCTGAATGTATTATTAGTATATTCTTAGCCTAGTTCTTTTGTCAATACTTATTTTTTTAGGTAGTTCTGGCGTTTATCACTATGAAGCTTTGAAACTTCAAAAATAACATATCTGCAATTATCTCAATGAAAAAATTATCTCACCAATATACTATTTTTCTCCCCCTTGGAACCCATCTATCCTCTTTCCTATTTTCTCTGAAACATTGATGAAATCCAGGGTATTATTTGTGGATAGAAAACTTTTTTTAACCTTTCCTAATCTCTCACAAGATGTTGCATCGACTGATGAAACCCCAGAAAAATCTATTACGACTTTATTCAGTATCGGATCCCTGTCTTGGACAGACTTGATAATTGTATCCACATTGAATACAAAAATATTGCCTGTGACCTTAATAGTCAAAAATTCATCCACAATTTTCTCTATTTTGATCTTCTTTTTTAGCGAGGGGATATTTATAATTACAGATATTATCATCCCTCCAATGACTCCATAAATCAGATCTAAAAACAGTGTTAATAGGCAGGTTGAAAGTACGATAACCGAATCTCTCTTTGAAAACTTAACTAGCTTGAAAAACAACCGGAAATTGCACATGTGTATCGCTACTGTTATCAATATTGAGGAAAATACAGCAAGCGGGATAAACTTCAATACACTCATCAGAGAAAAATACATGATCAAAATAAAAATGGCATGTAATATTCCTGATAATGGAGACTTAGCTCCTGCATTAATATTTGCAGCAGTTCTAGCTATCGCCCCGGTTGCAGGCAATCCTCCTAATAATGCTGAACCAATATTTGCAATTCCTTGTCCAATAAGTTCTTGGTTTGGGTTATGCTTTGTCTTTGCCATACCATCTGCAACTGTGGCAGATAATAGACTCTCTATAGCGCATAGGAACGCAATAGAAATGGAGGGAATAATAATCTTGCCGAAATTGACATCAACTATTTTTGAAAAATCAATTGGGTAGAATTCAGCACTAATTTCACCATACTTGCTTCCTATTGTCTGAACCCCCATGTCTCCAACAGTATAAGTGATTATAAGATTAACGCCCGTGCAAGTAATTAAAGCAATGATTGCTGCGGGTATTTTTTTATTTATTTTATTAAGAATCAATATTATAGCGAGGCCTAAACAACCTATAAGAAAAGTAATCCAATTAAAATCAGTAATATTTTGCACATAGGAAACCATCTTCTCAATTAGCTCACTTCCCGAAGAGTTCAGTCCCAAAAAATCTTTTATTTGTCCTACAATCAAAGTAAGCCCTATCCCGGTTGTAAATCCGATTACAATCGGATAGGGGATAAATTTCATTACATTGCCGGCTCTTACTAAGGAAAAAACTATCAACCATACCCCTGCGAAAATTGTTGCCAACTGTAATCCAAAAACTCCTATCTCGGGATCGGATAAATAACCAAAGAGAATTACCACAAAAGCAGCGGTAGGTCCGCCTATTTGCATCCTGCTGCCTCCCAAAAATGAAATGAGAAAACCAGCTACTATTGCAGTAATTAAACCCATTTGAATGCCATTGCTTGAAACATTTTCCGGGACACTCTGGATACCGAGCGCTATAGATAGAGGAAGCGCAATAATCGCGACCAATAGACCGGACATTAAATCATTTAATAAAAACTTTTTTTTGTACTCAGGCAAAAAATTAAAAAACTCAGGCTTCATAAAAATACCCACCTACCACCCATTTGGTCTTGAGACCATTAAGCAAGATTTTACTCCAACAATTTTCAAAAATAAAGCGAAACAATACGTGTTTTTAGGAATATTTACTTTGTTAATTCTCAAAGTAAATGCAAAATTTAGAGAAAATTAGCAATTAAGTTGAATAATGGGAAGAACAGCATTAGAATTTAGGCTCCGAGCGGGTAAATATTTTTTAAATATCTTCGAGGAGGTTAAATAATGAAACAAGAAACTAAAAA